>JADMKR010000217.1 GCA_015478765.1 Flavobacterium sp. | reverse complement strand
GTAAAACACTGGTGGCTAAAACCATTGCGAAAATGCTCGATGTTCCCTTGGCAATAGTCGATGCAACAGTCCTCACCGAAGCCGGATATGTAGGAGAGGATGTCGAAAGTATACTGACGCGACTTCTTCAGGCCGCCGATTACGATGTTACCAAAGCCGAGCGCGGAATTGTTTTCATTGATGAAATAGACAAAATTGCTCGTAAAAGCGACAACCCGTCCATTACCCGCGACGTTTCCGGTGAAGGTGTACAGCAGGCGCTTTTAAAGTTATTGGAAGGAACTGTTGTGAACGTTCCGCCAAAAGGAGGGCGAAAGCATCCCGATCAGAAATTCGTCGAAGTCAATACTCAGGATATTTTGTTCATCGCCGGAGGCGCATTTGACGGAATCGACAAAATAATTTCGAAACGCCTTAACCGACAGGCAGTAGGGTATAGTACCTCTAAAAATGCCGACAATATCGATAAGGATAATCTACTTCAATATATAATTCCTAAGGATATCAAAGATTTCGGATTGATTCCGGAGATTATCGGACGGTTGCCGGTGCTTACCCATATGGATCCGCTCGACAAAGAAACACTGCGTGCGATTTTGACCGAGCCAAAAAATGCTCTTATCAAGCAGTACAAAAAGCTGTTTTTGATGGACGATGTGGAGTTTACCATTACCGAAGGAGCCCTCGATTTTATCGTTGCGAAAGCGTTGGAATATAAGCTTGGCGCACGCGGACTCAGATCGCTATGTGAAGCTATCCTTACCGATGCCATGTATGATTTGCCGAGTTCCGATGAGAAGATTCTCAATATTGACGAAGAATACGCAAAACACAGCTTGGGCAAAAACCTGCTCAAACGACTGGAGTTGGCATCATAAAGCATTCAATAAAAAATCCCGGAATTCCGGGATTTTTTATGTCTACTGGTTGCTGTTTCTGAACTTCGATACTGCACCGCCGTCCCGGGCCACATTTGTAACGGCGCGGCCCACAGGAAGAAAGTATAATAATCGCAAAGATCAGTGCCGTAAATCTCATTGTAATTTTAATAATTGTTCTAAATAATCCCGTTGGTTGGATAATCTCGGGATTTTGTGTTGTCCGCCAAGTTTATCCTGCATCTTTAACCAGTCATAAAACAGTTTTGGCCGCGCAACGTTGATGATTAACGGGTTAAGTGTCATATTATTATGCCGCTTCGCTTCGTAATCGGAATTTAACGTTTGCAAAGTTTCATCCAGTACTTTTTGGAATATCGTCATATCAGCTGGATTTTTCTTAAACTCAATCATCCACTCATGGGCACCTTTTTCCTTTCCGTCCATAAAAACGGGTGCCACGGTATAATCGACCACTTCGGTTTGAGTTACTGAACACGCTTTCGCCAAGGCCATATCGGTATTTTCAATCATCAGTTCCTCGCCAAATACATTAATGTGGTGTTTGGTTCGTCCTGTAATTCTGATCCGGTAGGGATTTATGGATACGAACCTAACGGTGTCACCAATCAAATAGCGCCACAATCCCGAATTGGTTGTAATTACAACCGCATAATTTTTTCCGATTTCAACTTCCGCCAAGCGAACGACTTTTTGTAAAGGCGTTCCAAAACTGTCCATCGGAATGAATTCGTAAAAAATCCCGTAGTCAAGCATCAATAGCAAATCCTTAGAATCATTTCGATCCTGAATAGCGAAAAAGCCTTCGGACGCATTATAAATTTCGTAATATTTGAACTTCTCCCCCGGAATAAGTTTTTGGTACTGCTCGCGGTATGGATCAAAACTTACTCCGCCGTGAAAATACACTTCGAGGTTGGGCCATACTTCCATGATGTTACTTTTGCCGGTATCTTCCAGTACTTTATTCAGCAAAACCAGCATCCAAGAAGGAACGCCAGCAAAACTGGTGACGTTCTCGTTAACGGTTTCATTTACAATGGCAGACAACTTCGTTTCCCATTGGCTCATTAGTGACACCTTATTGCTTGGCGTGCTACTAAATTCGGCCCAAATAGGCATATTCTCAATCAAGATCGCTGAGAGGTCGCCAAAATAAGAATTATTGTCTTCGTAAATTTGAGAACTGCCGCCAAGTCGCAAACTCTTTCCTAAAAATAACCCCGATTCCGGGTTGTTGTTCAGGTACATACAAAGCAAATCTTTACTTCCTTTGTAATGGCAGTCTTCAAGTGCTTCACCGCTAACGGGTATAAATTTACTTTTGGCATTGGTTGTGCCGCTTGACTTTGCAAACCATTTGATGTTGGTAGGCCATATCACATTCTGTTCTCCGCGGCGCGTTTGTTCGATCAGCGGCTCCAGTTCTTCGTATGTTGAGATTGGTACTCGTTCCGAAAATGTTTGGTATGATTTAACCGATGAAAATTGATATTGTTTCCCAAACTGGGTGCTTTCTGCCGATTTGATGAGATTGAGTATCAGTTCTTCCTGAACTTCATTGGGATATTTCAGGAACAATTCGATCTGGTGAATGCGTTGTTTAAGTACCCAGGAAGCAATCGAATTGATGATTGGTAGCGGCATTTTTTTATCTTTACGCTAAAATAAGACTTTTTACATGCATTACGAAGGTGTACTTACAAAAATGCAGACCGAATTTGGCACTCCGATCCAATATTATATCATATTCGAAAATACTTTCCTGAACGTTAATCAGTTACTGGGCAGCGAAATTTCAATTGCGGTAAACGGTTACCAATGTCTGAATTGTACAAAACGGAAACGAATTTTCCGACAGGGATTCTGTTATGATTGTTTTTTCTCCAGTCCGGCAGTAGGCGACTGGATCATGCGCCCCGAACTCAGCACCGCTCATTTAGGCATTGCCGATCGTGACCTGGATTATGAAACGCAAGCTCAACTGCAGCCGCACGTGGTGTATTTGGCGCAATCATGCGAAATAAAAGTTGGCGTCACACGCAAAACCCAGGTTCCTACGCGATGGATTGACCAAGGTGCGGAAAAAGCCATTACAATTGTCGAAGTTCCCAATCGGTGGCTGGCCGGGATTACCGAAGTCAAATTGAAATCATTATTTGCCGACAAAATCAACTGGCGCAAGATGCTGGTCAACGATATTTGCGAGGTCGACCTGATTGCCGAAAGGCTGAAAATTGAAAGCGAATTGCCGGAAGAAGTGTCAGAATTCTTCTATCCGCATATATCGGATTTATTCGAATTTGAATATCCGGTGACCACCTATCCGAAAAAAGTGGTCGGGCTCAATCTTGCTAAAACATCCTTTTTTACAGGAAAACTCATCGGAATAAAAGGGCAGTACTTAATGTTTGCTGACGGCACTGTTTTCAATGTGCGTGCCGCCGAAGGTACGGCCGTGACCATTACGGTGTAGCAGGTTCTTTTTTCTTGTTCAGAATTCCCTTGAGAATGCTTTGCGCCTGGTTTTTTATATCTTCATTTTTAGTTGGAGCTGTCTTAGTCGTGTCTTTCGGACTTCCTTTTATAATATCCTGTAGCGCGGTGGTCCCCTGACGGATTAACTTGTCTTTTTGGTATTGTACGAGTTGTGTGGCCAGGTTGGTTACTGCCTGCTGCATATCGGTCGAGATTTTCGGATTTGAGAAATTTCCGCTGACCACCGCGTTTATCGGTATGTTTTTTATTTTCGCTGCATCGGCTGGGCCAAGTTGCGCCAAAAGCCGGTTGGCTTCCGTTCCCAGATATTTGGCAGGCACGTCAAATTGCAGATTGTACGCCATGCTTTGATCAAATCCGTGTTGGCCGCCTACAGTGATTCCCACATCCTGGTATTTCAATGCAATTGGTTTCACCACAACGGCTCCGTTGTTAAAAGTCAGTGCTGCGCGCAAATCGTTGAGGTTTACTTTGTCCAGATCGATAAACTTCAGCGCGTCGTCGAGTTTGGTAAGCATCGGCGAATTCTTCTCGTTTACGGTCGTAGATAATAATTGCGCAGTCAAATTCCCGACGATCGTTTGAAGGTTGGGCGTCATTTCCCTGCTGTCGAGGTTTCCGCTGAGTTTTATGGTGGAATTCAGTTTTCCGTTGATCACGCCTGCGATGGGAGCAATTTTCTCCAACATTTCAAGATGTGTAAATGTGTCCTGAATGTTTACCGAATTTAGCCCAAGATCCATGGCAAATGTAGGAGTCGCACTTTTAGTCGAAACCTTTCCGCTGGCGATAATCGATCCGCCGAAAATATCTGATTTTACATTCTGAAGATCAACCGCCTGGTCTTTAATGATCATTTTGCCGGTAACATTTCGCAAAACCAGGTTGTCGTATAGAACCGTAGTCGCCTTGGCAGCAACCGTACAATCAAGAAATGCTGGAATCTTGACGGCTTCTTTTTTTTCGCCTGATGCGTCAGATGCAGTTTCAGTACTCATAAAATCGGATACCGCGAACTGGTTAGAATTCAGGACAAAATCTCCTTTCAGAGTTTGGTCTTTAAGCAGGAACCCCAGGAAGTTCTCAAGTACACCCGTAACTTTCAGATCGGTGCGCCCGGTTGAAGCCGAAAGTTCCCGAAGTTGAATTCGTGTGGTAGTGAAATCGACTGCAGCGCGATGAATGTTCAGCGGTTTGCCGTCGTTGTCGTAATTGAAATCGGTCAAAATCATGCTGCCGGAATTGCGCATCTTCTCATATTGGTTGTTCTCAACCGACTGCATGTCGAAAGCCGTAGCAATATTGGCTACCAACAATCCCGATAATGGCATGTCTAGTTTTATCGGATAAGCCTTCGAAACATTTGCAAGATTTATGGTTCCGTTGAGCTTAGCTTCGACTTTGGGATTTTCGGTCACATTTCTAATATTCGCCTGTGCGTTGAATACGTCTTGGTCAATCCTGAAAGAAAGTTTGTCGAGATCGACATAGGTATCGTTTAGAACGCCGGTTTCGTTGATGATTTTAGTGTCGATTACAATATTTTGCACCGATTTGGGAAGATCAGGATATTTAAACGACGCATTATTTGATGCGATCGAAAGATTGAATTTTGGTACCGTCGTGTCGCTGTAAATTCCGTTTACGGTGCCGCCGACAACAAAATCACCTGTGGTTTGAACCTTGTCGAGTCCGGCTGAATATGATGATGGTATCAGCCCAAGGAAATTTTTAAATGACGAAGTGGTTGTTTTAAATGTCAGGTCGTACCGCTGTCCTTCTTCCAATAATCCGATGGATCCATTAAAAGTCAACGGAAGTTCATTTATCATCGCCGTATTTTCCTTGAACGTGTAAATGCTGTTAACGAGATCGATACCAAGAATCGCATCCAGTTTGAGTTTCACGCCATTCATGTAATTGGTCTTGTCCATGTTTAGCGAAACAACAGCGGTGGAGTGAGTGTCGAGATCCAGTTTGTCAGCCGAAAAATCGCCACTGCCGTTATGGTTTAAGCTGTCGATCAACATCGTTATTTTCGACTTTTCATCAGTGTACCGAAACTTCATATTATTTAAGGAATATTCCTGGATGTTCAAAATCAGCGGATCCGAATCGTTTCCTGGCTTATCCGAATCGTCTTTAACAGCGATGTCGAAATTCCCAATTCCTTCTTCATTGAAGATGATGTTTAGGAGTCCGTTGCTGGTCGATATGGCATCGATATTCATGCCCTCGGTCTTGTCTTTGAAAAGTTCTTTTACCGACATTTTCAAATTAAGTTCACCCAAATATACCAGCGTATCACCGGCAAACGGTGCCTTGTTTATGATTCGAAGTTTTTCGATAGACACATTTGCGCTGGGAAAACTTTTAAGCAAACTAAGATCGGCATCTTGAAACGACACCGTAGCGTCGATATTTTTGTTGATGGTCTCGACGATCATTTCTTTGATCTTATCCTCGAACAGAAAAGGGATACTTACCAACGCAATAAGGACTACAAGAATAAAAATTCCCAGTCCTTTTAATATTTTTTTTAACATGTTATAGTTATTTATCGGAGAAAAAATACTCCCGCACGTAGATTATGCAGGAGTAAACTTATAATATTTTTTGGATAACTGCCTTTTGCGCAATATTTTTTAAGATTACTTTAGTGAATGTTTAATTCATATGGCAGCAATGCCTGCAGACCTTTATGTTTAGTGATCCTGCGGATTTGCATCAACATATTGTAGTTCTCAGTCCCGATCTCATCCTGAATTATTTTCTCCTTGGCATTGCCAAATGGGAAACTGGCAAAAAGATCATTGAGTGTTTTATCGTATTCTGGAAAATCCTGAGTTCGGTAATCGTCGATTTTCGCCAGTTTGGCGGCTTCTTTAATAGCAGCGTCCATCCCGCCGATTTCATCGACCAAACCAAGGTTTTTAGCCTCAGCGCCCGTCCAAACGCGTCCTTGCGCAATAGCATCCACTTGTTCGTACGTCATTTTCCGACCGGTGGCGACCCGTGATACAAAAGTTGTATAGATGTCTTCCACACTCTCCTGGACAACATCGCGGAAAGTTGAATCAATAGGTTTGAAAATACTATAGTCGGCTGCGTTGTCATGTGTTTGAACCTGTTCGGCATTGATTCCGATTCGTTTTGAAAGGCCGGTCATATTGGGCAACATCCCAAAAACGCCAATCGAGCCGGTGATTGTACTGCTTTCGGCAAAAATTTTATTGGCATTACAAGCAATATAGTAACCGCCTGATGCCGCGGTGTTTCCCATTGACACGACGACCGGCTTGGTTTTCTTGGTCAATTCAATTTCGCGCCAGATCAAATCGGACGTCAATGCACTTCCACCCGGGCTGTCGATACGTAAAACAACCGCTTTAATTTTGTCATTGCGTCTCGCTTCGCGAAGTGCGCGCCGCATCGATTCTTCACCCACATAAGTGACATCGCCTTCACCGCTAAGAATAGTGCCTTGCGCATAAATGATTGCTATTTTGTTTGAAGCAGTCGCATTTCTAGGTGTCAATGCTATGTTTTGGGCGTAATCGAGCAAATCAATCTTATTGTAACTTTCGTCTTTTTTAACATCGAGTGCTTTGCGAATTCCAGCGTGATATTCGTCTTCATATCCAATTTTATCGATCAGTTTCTGCGACAATGCCATCTCCGGAGTTCGCGCAAGCAATCCGTTTGCGATTTCGTCAATTTTTTCTTTCGTGAGTTTTCTGCTGGTGGCGATGTCGGTTGCAATCGATCCCCAAACCGATTGCAGTAAGGCCGAAATCTGTTCGCGATTAGCGTCGCTCATTTCATTCTGAAGAAAAGGTTCGACGGCGCTTTTATATTTGCCATGCCGAATGACTTCCATCGAAACGCCTGATTTTTCCTGCAGATCTTTAAAAAACAATACTTCGGCAGCCAGACCTTTAAATTCCATTTGGCCAACGGGATTCAGGTAAATAGTATCGGCAACCGAATCCAGGTAGTAATCCTTTTGAGTGTAGGTGTTGGAATATGCGACAACGAATTTGCCCGATTTTTTAAAATCTTCCAATTGGTCACGAATAGCTTTGGTTTGCGCCAACCCGGTCAACGATGTATTGTTCAATATCGAAATGCCTTTGATTTTGTCATCTTCCTTGGCGGCTTTTATGGCGTCGAGTATGTCGCTCACACCGATATTTTTTCCTTCCGAAAATAATGTTACCAACGGATCTTTGTACTTTCCGGCGTAATCCATATTGACGTTCTCCATGTCGAATACCAAAACAGAGTTTGACTGAACCGTCGCGACATCAGAACTGCCGCCGAACAAGGCTCCGATGATCAAAATACCGAAGAAGAAAAGCATGCAGAAAACAAAAAGTCCGACCACAGTCGATAAAACATTTGCTAAAAATTTCATAGATATTATTTTTTTTGGTAAGTCCGCTTTAGCAGAAAATTGTTACAGCAAAACGGCAGTCGGGCAACTGAATAAACTTATCAACACCGGTTGCAAATATAGATTTTTCTAAGATTGTTTTAGTTAATTTGTGCCTAATATGAGTATCCAAAATCAGGTTATAATAGCAATTGGGAGTAATGTTGGCGATAGGCTTTTACAGATTACAACCTGCATTGAAAAATTACACCGCGAGGTGGGAACAGTAGTCAAAACTTCAAGGGTTTATGAAAGTCCGGCAGTTGGTTTTGCGGGAGCCGATTTTTACAACTGTGTTATATTAATCCATACATTTTCCAGCAGTGGCGAAGTGTTGGACCGAATTCTCCAGGTCGAACTTAACATGGGCCGTGTCCGGACAGCCGACACAGGATATGAATCCCGCACAATAGATATAGACATAATCGCATTCAATGAAGATAGTATCGAATTGGACCGACTCACTGTCCCTCATCCCAGAATGCATCAAAGAACTTTTGTGTTGTTGCCCTTTGCCGATTTGGAATACGATTGGCAACATCCGGTTCTGAATTTATCGGTCACTGAGTTGTTGAAGCAACTGCCCGATGGTGAAAGCTGTGTTCCCGTTGAAAAGTTGACAGCTCCGTTGCGTGTGATTACACTGGAGAAATTCAATTATATCGCCATTGAAGGGAATATCGGCGCCGGTAAGACTACCCTTACAAATCGGATAGCAGAAGATTTTAATGCAAAGACAGTTCTGGAGCGTTTTGCCGACAATCCATTTCTGCCAAAATTCTACGAAGACCAGCATCGGTATGCGTTTCCGTTGGAGATGTCGTTTTTGGCCGACCGATACCAGCAGATTTCAGATGATTTGGCGCAATTCGATTTATTCAAGGATTTTATCATAGCCGATTATCACATATTCAAATCACTGATTTTTGCCAAAATCACGCTTACCGATGATGAATACAGGCTTTACAGAAAGCTATTTGAGATAATTTACAAGGAGATGCCGAAACCAGACCTGTATATTTATTTATATCAGAACACCGAACGACTACTGGCCAATATCAAACAGCGGGGTCGCAGTTACGAGCAGGATATCCCGGCTGATTATTTAGATAAGATCAATCGCGGATACCTCGATTACATAAAATCACAACCCGATCTGAATGTTTTGATCATCGATGTTTCGGATAAGGATTTTGTGAAAAATCAGAACGATTATATTTTCATTTTGGACCAGATTTCAAAAAACTCCTAACGACGGTAATTGATCTTATCAAACAAATCCCAAATAACAATTCCTGTACTTACCGATATGTTCAGCGAATGCTTCGAGCCGAGTTGCGGTATTTCGATAGTGCCATTGCACAGTACAATTGCGTCCTGCGAAACACCAAAAACCTCATTGCCAAATATCAGGGCGATTTTTTTCCCAGCCGGCATTTCAAAATCCTGAAGCATAATCGCATCCTCTACCTGCTCAACTGCATACACTGAGATGTTGGCAGTTTGCAACTCGGTAATTAAAGGAAGAATCGATTCCCTGTGTTCCCACGAAACTGTTTCAGTCGCACCCAGGGCTGTTTTGTGAATTTCTTTGTTGGGTGGCGTAGCGGTAATTCCGCATAAAAAAATTTTTTCGATCAGAAACGCATCGGCAGTACGGAACACCGATCCGATATTGTGCAGACTTCGAACGTCGTCAAGAATTATGATCACCGGAGTTTTGATGGCTTCTTTAAATCCGTCGACCGTCTTTCTGTCCAGTTCGCTGTTGTCGAGTTTTCTCATATATCAATAAAAAAAAGGCTTCCGAGTCGAAAGCCTTTACTAGGATTTTTAAAATTAGCCTCTTGGCACGTCGTTATCTACAACTGTCCCTTTTATTGTCAGAGTAATCGGTGTAGGCGAGGCATTGGTTGTCACCGTAACCGATTTATTGAACGGTCCTTTGATTTCGGTTGCATATTTAACACCTATGACACCCGATGCTCCCGGCATTATTGGTTCTGTAGGTTTTGTCGGAACAGTACAGCCGCAAGATCCGGTCGCGTTGACGATAATAAGAGGTTTATTTCCATTGTTGACAAAAACGAAATCGCGTCGCCCATCCGAATTGTGAGCAACCGTTCCGTAGTCGATAGTTTCATTTTCAAAAATTATTCCCGGGCCATCAACTTTTTCAGGAGACACTTTTACCGCCACGGGAGCGGAATTTTTCGCGGCAGGTTTCTTTTCCTGCGCATTGGAGGTGGTAAAACCAACAATCGATAGTGCTGCAATTAAAAGTAATTTTTTCATCTTTTATTATTTTATATAATTAAAGTACCCGACAAATTTATAAAAAAAACATTACAGGCCCCGAAAGCGCAGGGAAAATGTGAATTTTAGCACCTTAGACTAGGCATCAGTAACAAAATCATTTAAATTCGCAGGGATTGAAATTCGGTTAATTAAAAACTTCCAACGTTGGCATCCAAAGAAAAATCGCGCGAAACGCCTTTAATGAAGCAGTACAATGACATCAAACGGAAATATCCCGATGCCTGTCTTTTATTTCGCGTGGGCGACTTTTACGAAACCTTTGGCGAAGATGCAGTAAGAGCTGCGAAAATACTGGGAATCGTATTGACCAAAAGAGGCGCAGGATCGGAAACTGAAACTGCATTGGCGGGCTTCCCGCACCATTCATTGAATACTTACCTGCCCAAATTGGTCAAAGCCGGATTGCGTGTGGCTATCTGTGATCAGTTGGAAGATCCCAAAATGACCAAGACAATCGTGAAGCGCGGAGTCACTGAACTGGTTACGCCGGGTGTCTCCATGAACGACGAGGTCTTGCAGTCAAAATCCAATAATTTCCTGGCTTCCGTTTTCTTCGGTAAAAAGAACATAGGTGTTGCATTTCTGGATGTTTCGACCGGCGAGTTTTTAACTTCCCAAGGTGATGCGGATTACATCGATAAATTACTGCAAAATTTTGCGCCCAGCGAGGTGCTAGTTCCAAAGGCCGACAAATCTGAATTTCGCCAGGTCTTTGGCGAAGACTATCATACGTTTTTTCTGGAGGACTGGGTTTATAACAGCGATTATGCGAACGAGGTGCTGACAGGCCATTTTCAAACGGTTTCGCTTAGAGGTTTCGGGATAGAGGAGTTGTTTGACGGAATAATAGCGTCGGGTGCAATACTGTATTATTTATCTGAAACGCAGCATAATAAAATCCAGCATATTACCTCGATTCAACGAATTGCAGAAGATGCCTACGTATGGATGGACAGGTTTACGATCCGGAATCTCGAACTGTATCACAGTTATAATCCGAATGCAGTGACATTACTCGACGTTATCGACTGCACGCTTTCGCCCATGGGCGGTCGGTTATTAAAGCGATGGCTGGCTCTTCCGCTTAAAGATGTTTTGAAAATCACGGAGCGTCACGAAGTGGTATCGTATTTAAAGGACAATCAGGATATACTCAAGAATATTCAGCATCAGATCAAGCAAATTTCCGATCTGGAGCGGCTGATTTCGAAAATCGCTGCCGGTAAAGTTTCGCCACGTGAAGTGATTTACCTGAAAGACTCACTGGAAGCCATTCTTCCCATCAAAACGCTGGCACTGCAAAGTCCGAATGAAGCTGTAAAAATAATAGGCGATAGCCTGCACGGTTGTGATTTGCTTCGCGAAAAAATATCAAAAACCTTGAATCCGGAGGCGCCGGTTGCGATTGCAAAAGGTAATGCGATAGCGAAAGGCATACATTCCGAACTGGATGAATTACGTGCGATATCAACATCGGGCAAGGATTTTTTAGATCGTATTGAAAAGCGGGAGTCGGAAATGACCGGGATTTCGTCCTTAAAAATTTCATTTAACAATGTGTTTGGCTATTATATAGAAGTCAGGAACACACATAAAGATAAGGTACCGGCAAATTGGATTCGCAAGCAAACGCTGGTCAATGCCGAACGATATATTACCGAAGAGCTGAAAGAATATGAAACCAAGATCCTTGGTGCCGAAGAAAAAATCCACAAGCTTGAAACTGAACTTTTTGAACAATTGGTGCAGTGGATTGCAACTTACATCAAGCCGGTGCAGCACAATGCCAATCTCGTGGCACAACTCGATTGCCTTACGTCATTCGCCCAACTTGCAATAGACAACAATTATGTAAGACCTGATATTGATGAAAGTTTCGAACTTGAAATTAGAGGCGGAAGGCATCCTGTGATCGAAAAACAGCTTCCTGTGGGAACGCCGTACATAGCCAACGATGTGTACCTCGATAGGGAAACGCAACAGTTGATCATGATCACCGGACCGAACATGTCGGGTAAATCGGCGATTTTGCGGCAGACGGCGTTGATTGTGTTAATGGCACAAATGGGCAGCTATGTGCCGGCCGAAAGTTTGCGCATGGGCGTAGTGGATAAAATTTTTACCAGAGTAGGCGCCTCCGACAATATATCGATGGGTGAATCGACATTTATGGTCGAGATGAATGAGACTTCGTCGATTCTCAACAATCTGTCGGAGCGCAGTTTGGTGCTTCTTGATGAAATCGGTCGCGGCACAAGTACTTATGACGGCATTTCGATCGCCTGGGCTATTGCCGAATACCTTCATGAACATCCCGGAAGACCTAAAACTTTGTTTGCGACTCATTATCACGAACTCAATGAAATGAGCGAGTTCATGCCAAGGATCAAAAACTATAACGTTTCGGTGAAAGAACTTAAAGATACGGTTCTATTTCTTCGGAAGTTGATTGCCGGAGGAAGCGCGCACAGTTTTGGTATTCATGTGGCGAAAATGGCAGGTATGCCGCAGACGGTGATCCAAAAAGCACAAAAGCTACTGAAAAAGCTGGAAAAAAACCATTCCGGTGAGGCTTTAAATGGACTGCGTACTCCTAAAGTTGGCTCAAGTCTGAAAAGTGAACAAGCCGAGCAAATGCAGCTGAGCATATTCAACCTGGATGATCCGCTGCTTGAAGAAATCAAAGATGAAATTATAAATCTGGATATTGACACGCTCCAACCTATCGAGGCGCTGATGAAATTGAATGAAATAAAACGAATGCTGTTACGGCGATAAAAGATAAGACAAACACGGTCAGCGGGTTATATTTTAAGGCCTTATTTTTTGAAAAAAACCTTTGTATAATTGATTTAATGTATTAAATTTGCCTCCGCAATACGAAAGTATTAGTTCTTATTTAGATTGAAATGCGAAAATAGCTCAGTTGGTAGAGCGCGACCTTGCCAAGGTCGAGGTCGCGGGTTCGAATCCCGTTTTTCGCTCAAGATTTGCTAAACACGCAGGGCTTATCTGTTGGAATTACATTCTGATGATTCGGTTTGCAACACCACATTAAGCTCGGATGGTGAAATTGGTAGACACGCTGGACTTAAAATCCAGTGAACAGCAATGTTCGTGCGGGTTCAAGTCCCGCTCTGAGTACAAAGAAAACCCGTAAGGTCTTTATTTATAAGGCTTTAACGGGTTTCTTTATTTATTTTAGTCAGCATTTAGTCAGTATTTGTGTTAATTAGAGGTTTCTTAAATTAGTATTTTCTTACAGCAAACTCAGTTCAGTTGGTCATCTATGATGTTCATTATTTGACAAGACAGTTTCAATCTAACATGTTTCTTTAAAGTGACAGTGGGATGCAAAAAATAATAAATTCAGAATCCTTGGCAATCTCTATAGTTGCCCGAGAGTAAGTAATTTTAGAAGCCACTTCTTTAAATTGTGGACTGGTATCATATAAATTATAATTTATAGTGTATGTCAGCTCATTTAGTACTTTTATAAAATACGGTTCATTGTTTTTTAAGACTTTAATTCCACAATCGAATGCTTCGATCTGTACTTGAGGAGATTTATTGATCGAGCGTATTCTGTTGGTAGAAAAAATTGTACCGGTATAGATAGTATCTCTCTTTATAAACCGCAGTTTAACTTTAAAGTATCTCCACGACCAATATCTTTTATTTACATCTGCAGTTATTAATATTTCCGTACTGTCGGAAAACAGTTTCTTGTTTTGTGTTTCTAAATAAGTTGTTTCACCCTTAATTATTTTGTAATTTGTGAATCTATATCTGTTTTTTTTAAATTTATACCAATACAATTTAGAAGAGGTCATCTGAAGAAGGTCCTCCACCTTATAAATTATATGCTGATTAT
>JADMKR010000216.1:5607-14058 GCA_015478765.1 Flavobacterium sp. | reverse complement strand
ACCGATCAGAGCCGCACGCTGGCTCATGGTGTGCATGCCGAGAGAGCGCTTGTTCCTGGAATCTTTCATGTCAAATCCTTTCCCGTTATCGGTCACCACCAATTTAAAGGGTGAGGCGATAATATCAATGGTAATAGTATCAGCTTTAGCATGTTTCAAAATATTGTTGATCGTTTCCTGGAAGATGCGGTAAATTACGATATGTTGGTTTTTGTCGAACATCCTTCTTTCAATATCCGATTTCATGGAAACAGTGAGCTCCTTATTACTGTTGAGCCTGTCTGCTTCAGCCCTGATCGACCGAATAAGATCCTGCTGCATAATGAGATGGTTGTTCAGTGAGTGACTGATGCGGCGAATAGATGAGGAAAGTTGTGTGAGGGACTCCGACACAGGCGCCATGATATTCTGAAGATCGGGTGAGTCCAGTTTAAGATTTTCCAGTTGAAAATTAATGTAAGTCAACTGCTGGCCGGCATCATCATGCAGATCATGCGATATGTTGGTCAGCACCTGCTCTTGAGTTTCAATAATCGTCGTGTTTAACGTACGTTGAAATTCAAGGTCTTTTTCATAGATTACCCTGGTATAGGTCTTAATCTTGTTGATATACAGTTTTACGATCAGTACGCAGAACAACACGATCAGGCTAATAAAAAATACAGCGATCAATATTCCAAATGCAATGTTAGATTCCATCGAGTGAATTTTTTGGTCGGAAAATATAGATATTTATCAATGAGTAGTAAACCAGGTTCGCAAAAAATCCGATGGCAGTATATAAAGGTATATTGCCGAAGATTATTGAAGTGGCGAGCGTCCTGCTTTTAAATCCGAAAATGAAACTAAGACAAACAAAGAGTAGAATTGGCGCACATAAGAGCAGATAATTCCGATGCGTAAAATAACTCAGATTCTCGAGCCTCAGTTGGCGGAAACTTTCAATTAGGAATAATATCAGATATAATATCGCGCCAACAATGAAAGTATTGTAATTAAACGTTTTAGTGCCTTCCAACAATAGAATATTGAATAGCGCGAAACCCAGGTAACCCGACATTGCGTACAAAATGGGCTGGCGGAATTTGGCCAATCGCGAAAGCAGGAAAATCCACAAACCATGGTGAACGGCAACGTTTACTGTATATACGATTGAAGTCATTCGGTCGAAAATCATCAACAGGCAGGTAATCAATTCGTTGAGAAGGCTCACCGATAAAATTAAAATTAATATCCGATCAAGCGGATTTGCGCGGTCGTGCCTGAATAATACCGTCACGAATGTAATCACGACAAATAGCTGGATCAGATTGGTATACTGCAATATTTTTTCAATCATCCTGAATGGGTTGTGTCGATGTTAAAAACAAAGTACGGTATCCATCGGGATGCATTATAACGGCACCTGAGAAAAATCATAGCTTTTAATAACTTGCGGGGAAACTTCGATTGATAAAGTAAACTTCCTGTCGGCAAACCGGCCAAATTCCGGATGTTTGAATGTAATGATTGTATCCACGTCGAGTCCGTTGATGTAAAGCAGGCTGTGAAACATCGGTATCGAAAAGCAATTTGATTCGCAGTACTCGGCATCAAAAGAAAGCACCAGTGCGTCGTTTTCACCCTGGGATAATCTTAAATAGCCATTGTAATTAGGGAAAGTAAAGTTGCCGCCCAGAGCATGTATTTCTTCAATTAATGCCGAAAATGACATGGTCTCAACGACGGGCGCGCGGTTTACGATTTCAATTTCCGCTTCGTCCGAAATTAGATGTACGCATTCGATATATTGGTAGGTGACGTCAAATACGATGAATAATTGGTTCTGCTGCAACCAAGATTGCGCCTCATTTATGGGAATCAGGCCAACATTTACATCCTGCCGGGTTCCAATAGCGGGCGACGCAAAGTAGCGGCTGTTTTCCTCAATCCAGTCCGGTAAATCCTTTGCGGGAATTCGCGAAGTGTCGATCACAACAATACTTGGGCAATCTTCTGGGTCATCAATGTTTGTCTTCATGGTTTCTCAATTTGAAGTTTCTGAAATCACCGGCAATATATACATTTTACGTTATTCTGTATGCTTGGTTAAAAACCTATGTTGAAATAGGGTTTTCACTAGTGTTCTGTATGGAACTCCATTATAAATTTGAATTGTAAAGAAGTAGATTTAATTTGTAGGTTGGTGCTTGTGGTATTGCACCATTCCTAAACCAAGGCGGCAGGTAATTCTGCCGCTTTTTTTTGTTTGACAAATTAAATAAATTCGGTTGTTATGAGATATTTAAATACTGATTACTCCCCGAAAACCACGCGCACCATAGTACGACTGCGCTCCATTGTGGTAGATGAAAACTGATTTATATCGATAATCTCCAAACAAAGCTCCGCCAAGATCCCTGATTTTTGCCGGCGTCAAAATCCAACTAGACGTTTTCGTATCGAAAGGACCATATTTTTGCAATGACCGATATTGCTCTTCGGTAAGAAGTTCGATTCCCATTCGGGTCGCCATATCCACCGCATTATCTTTCGGCTTGTGTTCCTTCCTGGAATCAAGGCCATCGCGATCATAACAGACACTTCGACGGCCTGCCGGACTTTCAGCGGAACAATCTACCATAAATAATTCATTGGAATTTTCGTCAAACACTACAATATCGGGCTCGCCGCCGGAACGTTCCATTTCATTGACCGACCACAATTTTTTGGGGTTGTTGTCCAGCCGATTCTTTACGTCAGTCCATTCTATGTTCGGGTGACGGCGTAGGTTTTGGTTGAAACGACTCTCTACGATTTGCAGGAGTTGCTGTGCCTGATCTGAAGTAAATGCTGTGAATGCCGCTTTTGCTGCCATGAATTAACATGTTGAAAGTTCTAACAAACAGCAATTTATAAAAAAATCGATACAATTAGCGGCAATTGCATCATAAAAAAAGCCGCAAACGATTATCTCATTTGCGGCCCATTCTTCTCTGCGAAATGCTTAATTGTAATATTGTTTGATGTACGACTCCAAATTTTCATCGCTCATTTTGTTGGACGTACTTTCGGTTGCCACCGCGTTTTTATATTGAGGCGTTTCACCAAGATACTTCACAAATTGCTCCTGAACCTGACCTGTGCCTGTAATATGGATATCATCTACATTGGGCATTAAGCTGGCAATTTCTTTAAAAAACTTTTGAGTTAATGCAATATCGTGATTATTCGATGCATTTTCGTTAGAGTTATTGGCCGCACCGGGATTCGTTACCTTTCCGATGACTGCAAATTCTTCAGATGTAGTGTTACCTACCACTGTGGCACTATGTGAATCCATCCAGACTCCGAACTGCTTTTTATTTTTATCTGACATTTTATATTTTATATTAAAGGTAGACTATAGACCGGGTTATACCGGATTATGAGCAAAACATTGTGATAATTGGCTTGCCGAATCTGATCCAAAGACTTTTGATGTCCCAACGTTTCATTTCTTCTTCCAATATAGTATAATCATCTTTTTGTTTACCTTAGCGGCTTAAATCTTAAACATTTCGCGGTGAGTACAACAGCAAAATATTCGATAAAAGACCTTGAAGTCCTCACCAATATAAAAAGCCATACGATCCGAATATGGGAAAAGCGGTACCAATTGCTCTCGCCGGCGCGTACCGATACGAATATCCGTCACTATGACAATGCCGACTTGAGAAAATTACTCAACGTAAGCATACTTAATCAGAACGGATATAAGATTTCGAAAATTGCCGAGATGAACGACGGTCAGATTAAGAAGATCATAGAGGAATTGACGATAAAAAAATCGGATGAGTCAAATCTGATCGACGGATTGATCGTAGGAATGATCGACCTCGATGAGGTTCATCTGAATAAGGTTTTTGCCGTTTCTGTCGGCCGTATCGGATTTGAAAAGACAATCACCGAGGTTATATTTCCGCTGTTTGGCCGTATCGGTATAATGTGGCAAATAGGGGTGATCAATCCGGCTCAGGAACATTTCATCAGTCATTTTGTACGCCAGAAACTTATTGGCGCGACCGACGCATTGCAATATTCACCCAACCTTAACCTTCCCAAAGCAATACTGTTCCTGCCCGATAACGAACTTCATGAATTAAGCCTTTTGCTGTATAATTATTCGCTCAGGGCACGGGATTACCAGACGGTATATTTATCGCAATCGGTTCCGGTCGAATCACTGCAGCGAATTGTCGATATCACCCAACCCGACCTATTGATTTGTACTATTACCAATAGCATTGATCGCGGCCATTTCGCACAAATAGTAACCGATATGTGCCGTGCTTTTCACGGTAAAATTTTTATTTCGGGCGCTGTAGTAGAAGCCGAAGGCGTTGTTATACCAAAAAATGTAAAACCTTTCCGCGGACTCCAATCGTTACTCGACCGGATAGCAGCTAACTAAACTATTATTTATTTAGGAAGCTCGTTAAAAAAGTTGTGCGCAAAATTATTTTGTTTAACTTTGCTGAATAAAGATTAAACAAAATGAATATTCGTCCTAAGGTTGTTGTAATTGGAGCAGGATTTTCCGGGTTGTCGGCAGCCTCTGTACTGGCACAGCACGGTTATGATGTCAAGATTTTAGAGAAGCACCATACCACTGGCGGCCGTGCACGCGTATTCAGAAAGGACGGTTTTAAGTTCGATATGGGCCCGAGCTGGTATTGGATGCCCGAGGTTATGGAGCAGTTCTTCAACCGATTTGGAAAATCGGCAGCCGATTACTTCGAACTCAAACGACTTGATCCGTCGTATCAGGTCATTTTCAGCAGGGAAGATATTGTCGAGGTGCCCGCCGATATGTCGGCACTATTGGCACTTTTTGAAAGCAAGGAGCCGGGCGGGGCAGCGAAGTTGCAATGGTTTCTGCAGGACGCCCAGGAAAAATATGAAATCGCGATGGGCAGTTTTGTGAATAAGCCTGCGCTGTCGGTGATGGAATTTGCCAATGTGAATATGTTGAGACTTGCTGTTAGAATGAATCTGTTTTCGTCGTTTTCAAAGCATGTCCGCAGCCATTTTAAATCGGCTGAACTCCAACAAATACTCGAATTTCCCGTATTGTTCCTCGGTGCCCGCCCGGCCGACATTCCCGCAATGTACAGCATGATGAACTATGCCGATCTCGCGCTTGGAACATGGTATCCAATGGGCGGTTTTGGCGAACTTCCGGATGCTATGGTAAAGGTGGCGACAGAGCAGGGCGCGGTTTTACATTTGGATGCTAACGTACAGTCGCTGCTTATTGAAGGCGGCAAGGTTGTGGGTGTAAAAACAAATAAAGAGGTATTTGAGGCCGATTTCGTGATCAGTTCGGCCGATTATCATTTTACCGAAACACTGCTGCCGAAACCGTATCGTAATTATTCAGAAAAATATTGGAACGATCGTGTCATGGCGCCGTCCTGCCTGCTTTATTATCTCGGCATTGACAAAAAGATCGCAAAACTGCAACATCACAACTTGTTTTTCGAAGGCGGATTTAACGAACACGCCGATTCCATCTATACAAAACCATCGTTTCCGACCAACCCGCTTTATTACGTTTGCTGTCCCGGCAAGACCGATACGTCGGTGGCCCCTGAAGGAAAGGAGAATATTTTCATGCTGATTCCTGTCGCACCGGGATTAGACGATACGCCCGAAATCCGGAAAAAGTATTATCAGGAAACCATGGCGCGCCTGGAGGATTTTTGCGGCGAACCGATTGCCGATCACGTGGTGAGTTATACCGATTATGCCGGATCAGATTTCGTAACCGATTATAACGCTTTTAAAGGTAATGCATACGGACTGGCAAATACATTGCGACAAACCGCTGTACTAAAGCCGAAAATCAAAAATAAGAAATTGGACAATTTATATTATACCGGTCAGTTGACGGTGCCTGGGCCCGGTGTTCCTCCGTCGATAATTTCGGGTCAGATAGTAGCCGATTATATCATCAACAATTCAAAGCAACAAAAAAAATGAAAGCACTATTTGATACTATTTCGGTTGCCTGCAGCAAAAATATAACACAGGTTTACAGCACTTCCTTTTCGCTGGGCATCAAATTCCTTGCACCACCGCTGCGCAATCCCATTTATAGCATATATGGCTATGTGCGGCTCGCGGATGAGATTGTCGATTCATTCGACGGATACCGCCAGGCCGATATGCTTGCCCGATTGCGGAGCCAGACCTACGAGGCGATAGAGGAGAAGATCAGTTTGAATCCGGTGCTCAACAGTTTTCAGCAGGTGGTTCATCAGTATAACATCACATCGGAACTGATCGATTCTTTTCTGGACAGCATGGAAATGGATTTGCATAAAATTACATATACCAGCAGTACTTATGAAAAATATATTTATGGATCGGCCGAAGCTGTTGGACTTATGTGTCTGAAGGTATTTTGCAATGGAAACAACGATCAGTATGAAGACTTGAAATACAACGCCATGAAGCTTGGTGCGGCTTTCCAAAAAATAAATTTCCTTCGCGACATCAAAGCCGATTTTCAGGGACTGGGCCGAATGTACTTTCCCGAAACTGATTTCAATGCATTTTGCAACAATAAAAAAAACGACATCGAAACCGACATCGAAGCTGATTTTGCCGAAGGCATGAAAGGAATTAAGAAACTTCCCAAAGATGCGCGTTTCGGTGTTTTCCTGGCTTACATCTATTTTAAGGGTTTGCTTAAGAAAATCAAAGCCACGCCTGCCGAAAGGATCATGGAAACCCGCATCAGAATCGCAACGCCACAGAAAATTTCGCTTTTGGTAGGATGTTGCCTGCGCAATAATTTACGGATGATCTAATTATGGAAACCACTCTTTTATATACAGCAATCACCGTCGGCACATTTATTTTTATGGAAGCCGTCACATGGTTTACACATAAATTCATCATGCACGGATTTATGTGGTATTTCCACGATGATCACCACAATCCATCACATAACGTACTCGAGAAGAATGATGTTTTTTTTCCTATTTTCGCCACACCCAGTTTTTTGTTGATGCTTTGGGGTGCCAATCACGGTTTCGACTGGCGATTTTTCGTCGGGCTTGGTGTAATGTTTTATGGCGCGGCGTATTTTCTGATTCATGACGTGCTGATCCATCAGCGTTTTCCGTGGTTTAAGAAGACTGACAATGTGTATTTCAGGGCATTGCGAAAGGCGCATCGGATGCATCACAAACATATGGGCAAGCATCAGGGCGAATGCTTCGGAATGCTGTTGGTGCCAATGAAGTACTTCCGCGAAGCTAAGAATTACAAGAAGAAACTCCGACGAAAATGAGCGAATCCTATTATTACCTGCTTGTCAATATCGCTTGTATCAGCATACCGTTTGTATTCAGTTTCCATCCCAAATTAAATTTTCACAAGCAATGGCCCGGTTTTTTTGCCGGGATTTTTGTCATGTGGATTATTTTTATTCCGTGGGATATGTTTTTTACCTCAAAAGAAATTTGGGGTTTTAATTTAAAATATGTCACCGGAATTCATCTATTTAACCTGCCGTTGGAAGAAGTGCTCTTTTTCTTCTGCATTCCGTATGCATCCATATTCACGTATCATTGTTTCCGGATTTTCACCCACGGGAAAGTATTGTCAAATGCTTTTATATATCTGGCCTGGCTCATTGCGATTGTCAGCCTGGCCGTTGCTTTCCTGCACTACAATCGCTGGTATACATTTACGGCGCATCTTTTTTGTGGATTATTTTTACTTTACCACCTGCTTATCGTGCGACAGCCCTACCTCAAAACCTTTATGCTGTCTTTTTTAATACTGCTAATTCCTTTCATCGGTTCCAACGGGATTCTGACAGGGTTGCAATTTTGGAACTATCCGATAATCAATTCCGATCCCGCATCGGTCACCGATATGATTGTCTGGTATAATTTAGATCATAATCTGCAGCTGCGCATTTTTTCAATGCCGATAGACGATTTGTCATACGGACTTACAATGTTGTTACTGCCCATTACAGTATTCGAATGGGTGGGCCGACGAAAATTGGCAGCGAATGCAACTCAAAATTGAGAATCGACCGGTTGAAGTTGATGGATTTTCCTTGGGTTTTTTTCAATGAATGACTGAATCAATTGCATGATATATTGATTGCTGCTATAGCGCGATACATAATTTTTCACATCGGCAATATCTGCGTATGAGATGTCGGTCGGAAAATATCCCATTCCGTAAAATGTGCCATTTTCAATCCAGATGCAGCTCCGCTCATCAGCCGACCGTCCTTTGTCAATAATGGCAAAACTCGGCCTATTTTGCTCCAGTGAATCCAATGCCAGTTGAATTTGTTCATTGTGGCTTCCAATTTCAGGCAGTTCTGAATCATCGGTCACCTGAATAAAATCGGTGCCGCTGTTGCCATATTTGCAGAACCGATGGTCGATATTGTATTCG
>JADMKR010000216.1:0-5597 GCA_015478765.1 Flavobacterium sp. | reverse complement strand
TTCGCGAAGCACATTCACACCTTCATATTCACTTCCGAATGCTTTGACAGGCGATTGATTCTTGCTTGTTTTACCAACAGCCAAATAGCGGTAACCGCTGCGCGCCTCATACTCAAATAGCCCGAATTTTTGTTCGAACCGTTTCAGTGCACGATTGTATGTTGGCCACAGTTTTTTGATTTCCGAACACTCTAAAAGTAATGCCATCAATTCGGTTCCACATTGCTCGCACGAAATGCCGTATATGTCGCGCAGGAAATGCTGTCGCTGCTGACTGAGATTATTTCCCGTAAAATGCGATGCTACACGCTTCTTTATATTCACCGCTTTGCCAACATAAATAACCTTCTTTTCACTGTTATAGAAGTAGTAAACGCCGGGTGTTTCCGGAAGACATTCGAAATCGGCCGGCGGAAGGTTGGGTGGCAACCGCTGATCCTGAGCGGTTTTCTTGACCATTTTGTCGATATGTTTGTCGATATCGCAGTTGATCAGCATTTCAAATAAAATCGTAGTTGCATCGGCGTCCCCACCGGCACGGTGACGGTTTTGTACAGGAATATCCAATGTGCGGCAAAGATTACCAAGGCTATAAGATGCAAAGCCGGGCTTTATTTTTCGGGCGGCGCGAACGGTACACAGTTTCCGTGCCGACCACTTATAGCCGGAAATACCCAATTCGTGGCGAATGAACGAATAATCGAAATTCACATTATGCGCGACAAAGATCCGTTCGTTGAGTAAATTATAGACCTTATCTGCAATATCGTCGAATACAGGTGCATTGCGCACCATATCGTTATTGATGCCCGTGAGTGCAAATATCGGCAATGGGATTTCTTTCTGCGGATTTACCAATGTTTCAAATCGGTCGATTATTCGGCTACCGTCGTGAATTATAATGGCTATTTCGGTAATGCGGCTTCCGCTGGCATTTCCACCGGTTGTTTCAATATCGACTATGGCGTATTCCGATTCTTTCATGAGTTGCTTAAACGCGCGCTACCGCGGCGTAGTATAAAGATTAACGTTTGATGGAGACTATATCTGGTGGCGTGTATAAAAGATATAATCGGTTATTGCGGGCTCGTTGCCTGTTTGCCGCAGCAATTGCGCTATTTGTCCGCGGTGATATGCCGAATGAAGCAGAATATGCGAGCAAATATCGATAACCGAACTGCGATACGATTCGCCTTTTGAATTCACATAATCCAGTTCCCGGGTAAGATTCTCACTGTCTAACATTTTTTTCGTGTCATCAAAAAGTTGTCGATTGACTTTTTCGAATGATTCAGGATTTAAGGTTGCCCACGGACTACTATTTTTCGCTAAATCCGGCTGTGCTATTCGAAGTAACCAAATCGAATGTGCCACCAGAATGTGGCTCAAGAGCTTGTCTACACTTTCGGGCCGGTCAGTTGCGGCAAGGACTGACTGGATCGTGCGGGAATTGGCCGTCAGATTATATGAATAGTGTTCGGACAGATAAGATTGCATCAGCTGACGGGTTCGATATTCGAATACAAAATTACTCAGTCCGAGTTACATAAGCAATTTCCAATCAATCTTTTACAGTAACTTCTTTGTCGCGGGGTTTAATGTAAAGTTCCTGGACCAATATCATGATAATGAGCGTGACCGGGGTGGCCAAAACCAATCCCCAGCCGCCGACAAGCGAACCCATGAACAGCTGTGCAATCAGTATGAGAGCCGGCGGCATATTGACTAACTTTTGCTGTAATAAAGTGGTGATAAAGTTACTTTCGATAAATTGTATCAGTGCATACAACCCTACGATGAGCAAAGCAGTTTGTGGGCTGTCCATCAATCCTATGAGTACAGCCGGAATTAATGCCAATAGCGGTCCGAAGTTCGGAATGAAACTTATCAATCCCGCAAACAACGCCAAGACCAGCCATAATTCAACTCCGATAATAGCCAAACCGATTGCCGTCAAACCAAATACAATTGTCATAGAGATTAATTTTCCTTTTAGCCATTTGCGCAGGTTGGTGTGTAATTTATCCAGTACGTTTTGCGCCGATTCTTGTCCGTGCGGCGGAATAAGCTTTAGGAATCCACCGGTGTAAAGCCGCGGTGCGACGGTGAAAAAAATCGCAATAAACAGAACGACGTACACATCACCGAATACACCGAAAGTAGATGTAAAAAACCGTTTTGCGAATGATTGCATGCTGGAAACCGCATCGGCTGATGTGGCCCTCTCGACCGCTTTTTCTCCGATTGCAGATTCGTTCAGCCGTGCCTGTGCATTTTCGATGGTTTCGGGAAGAGTCTCTGTTAATTCGACCACCTGTGCCTGAACTTTGCTGCCTATCAGCCAAAAAATTGCAGCCACGAGCAGCAAGGTACCGATGATCGAGATGGTTAAACAAACGCCTTCTTTCCACTTTGTTTTGGATTCAATTTTGGAGCTGATCGCACGAAAGAAAATTGCAATCAGTGTGCCCGCCAAAACTAATAGCAGCACATTGACTGTATAAGTAAAAAATAAAAGCATCACCGTTATAAAAGCCGTAATGCTGGCCGCTATCCACACCTTTTTTTGAAAAGAAAGCTGGTCTTGATTTTCTTCAGGGTTGTGAATGTCCATATTATTTGATTATTCTTAAAGATACAAAAGTCAAATGGACTAGCCTTACTAGTTCTAATTTGTAGTGTCAGCTAATAAAAACTAGGTGGTTCACCGCTTGTTTAAGCGTTTAATCGATTACTGGGGAAATGTTAATATTTTATTAAAAATTAGTTTTATCATTGCGGTCGCTTTGACAGTACCACCTTGGCCAGGGCATTTCAAATTTCCTCATTAACTGAATATTATGCTAGTAACTAGAATAGGTTACCTATTGCTGTGCGCCGGTACGTTCTTTAGCGCTGCGACTTTATCCAACGCGAACTTTCCAACACTTTCTGAAACCGCACAAAAAACAGTGTACGTATGCGTCAGTAAAGGCGCCACACGATATCATCTGGATAGAGACTGTCATGGTCTCAAGCGCTGTACACACAAAATCGAAAGTACGACGATAAAGAAGGCGCAAGGCAACGGACTCACCTTATGCAAGTTCGAAGATTAAAACACATGCAATGAAACAGTATTTAATTTTATTGGCCGGGATTTTATTTTTCTCGGCGAATGCCAATGTAACACTGCCGCCAGGAGCGACAATTTCGGTTAACAATACAGTGATTTGCCAAGGTTCCGGAGGGACGCAAGTTACATTCACCGGCGTCAACGGGGTATCTCCTTATACTTTTAATTATACCGTTAATGGAAATCCGCAGACTATCACAACAACGGGCACTAATAACTCAATAAATGTAACAGTAAATACAGCCAATTTTGGAAACGTTACATACATATTGACAGGTATTACAGATTCGGACGATCCTCCGGTGACAAGTAATGTTAGCGGCTCGGTAACCATACAAATTAAACCGAGACCTGATGCCACGCTCAATGGAACAGGATCAGGTAGTATTTTCAACGGTACACCGGTTTTTAGGATATGTAGTAATGAAGTTTCGGAATTTGAATTTACGAATGGTTCTTCTACGGGTTCAATAAACGATACTTATACCATTAACTGGGGGGACTCAACCCCTAATTATGTTTCCAATGCTTTCACGGGACTTGTTACCCATACTTATCAAATTGGATTGTGGAATTTGACATATACAATAACTGGAAATAATGGATGCTCGACGACACGATCTTATATTGTTTTCGTCGGATCTAACCCTGCTGTCTCTTTGGGAAATCCCGGAAACACCGATATTTGTATTTCAACGCCGCTGACTTTCCCTATTACGGGCACAAATAATAATCCTCCTGGAACTACTTACACCGTTACTTTCAATGATGGTTCACCGCCGATTGTGTTTAATCATCCGCCGCCGTCCTCAGTAACTCACACTTTTTTGGCATCGTCATGTGGAACTACTAGTTCGGACGGAAGCAATTCGTATCCAAATTCATTCTTCGCTAATATAGTCGCAAGTAATCCATGTAGTATTTCTTCCGTAGGCGTGGTCCCAATCTATGTATCTACTCCGCCACTAACGGATTTCGCAATGGCAGATACTGTTTCTTGTACCAACATCGCTACCTGTTTTACGAACACATCGATTGGAAGTGAGAATTTTGGTGCTGGATCTTCTTGTGACACCACACCGGCAATAATTTGGACAATTTCTCCTAACACGGGTTATACATTGAGTTCCGGATCACTCGGAAACGATTTTGGTTCAACCAATCAAAATATATGGACATCTGGATCGCAAGTTATTTGCCCGGTATTTACCACACCCGGAATATATACAATTACTCTAAAAGCAAAAAATAGATGCGGTCAAGACATAGAAGTCAAAACCATCTGCATCGAATCACCACTCACCCCGCAATTCACTCTTTCACAAACCAATGGCTGCACGCCGTTTAATGTGAGCGCAACCAATACAACAAGCATTGTCAATTCATGTGAGCCGCCCACATACCAATGGAATGTTTCGTACACAGCAGGAAATTGCGGCAGCGGCACACCCACATGGAGTTTCGCGGGCGGGACCAGCGCGACGTCCGCCAATCCGAATTTCAATTTTGTAACCCCCGGAACATACTCAATTACCTTGACGACTACCAACGGATGCGGCAGCGTCACATCGCCGGCACAAACCGTTATTGTAAAACAGCCGCCTACAGCCACAATTGCAGCCATAGCCGATTTTTGCGGATCGGCGGCGATTTCACCTACCGCGACAATAACCAACTGCGCACCCGCAGGCGAAGTGATGACCTACGCATGGAGCTTTCCCGGTGGTAGTCCGGCGCTGGCAACCACTGCAAATCCGGGTACTGTTACTTATGCGAATCCCGGGAACTATACCGTGTCGCTTACAGTGACCAACAGTTGCGGGAGTTCGACAACAGCGACCGAAAGTTTTACAGTGAACGTCGCACCTGCGATCACGAATTCCAATTTATCACAAACGATATGTTCCGGCAATACTACAACTGCAATTCCAATCACATCGCTACCGGCAGGAGCAACTTATTCGTGGGTGCCGGCAGCGACACCGGGCCTGACTGGATTCGCGCCAACGGGAACTGCCGCGACAATTCCGGCAATGACCATAATCAACAACGGAAGTGCCGCGGGAACTGTCACTTACACAATTACGCCCACAATAAACGGATGCTCTGGCCCGCCGGTGAATTACATCATAACCGTGAATCCTGCGCCGTCGATCTCCGTCCATCCGCTTCCTGCAACTGTTTGCCAAAACGCAGTGATGACCCCATTGACCGTCTCTTATACAAACGGAACCGGAACTCCTTCCTATCAGTGGTTTTCCAATAATACTCCGACGAATATTGGCGGAACCGCGGTTCCCGGAGCCACATTACCGTCTTTCACGCCACCATCCACAAGTGTCGGCGTCATCTACTATTATGTTACGGTTTCATTGCCAACCGGCGGATGCTCCAATCTGACATCCAACGTAGCCGCCATAACGATAACGGCTCCGGTGACAATATCAACCCAACCTACCGCTAATCAATCGATTTGTGTAGG
>JADMKR010000215.1 GCA_015478765.1 Flavobacterium sp. | reverse complement strand
GATTTGTACGGTTTGGGATTCTGAGATCTTTGACAATAATGCTGATACCGTTTCGACATCGACCGCCTTGGCGCTACCAATCTTCAGAATCACCGCGCCTTTCAGCTCATTAGCATACTCAAGCAGGTTGTCATTGGTTATGTCTTTAATTTTGACACCGTAGTCAGTTCGCAGTCGCTTTTTGTCGGCTGCATCTATGTCGATTATTTCGATTCCTTTGAATTCGGTTGAAATAAATTCGTTTTTGATCAACTTCACTGGTGCCGAGTAAGTTTTACCGTCTCGTATATAAGTCACATTCACAACATCATTAGGCCGCTTTGTATTAATGTAGCCGGAGAAATCAGCAAATGAATAGATTGCTACATTGTCGAGTTTAACAATGACGTCGCCTTTTGTGAGTCCGGCTTTCTCGGCACCCGAATTTTTATTTACTTTATTTACGTAAAAGCCCTGCGTCAGGTTCAGATCCAATTCTTTGGAAATGGCACTGTTCAATTCGGCACCTTCAATACCGATGATGGCACGCTGAACATTCCCGAACTCCATGATATCTTCAATTATTTTGCGGGTAATGTTAGATGGTACGGCAAACGAATATCCGACATATGATCCTGTCATCGAAGAAATCATAGTGTTGATTCCGATGAGTTCGCCACGGGTGTTGACTAAGGCGCCGCCGCTATTTCCGGGATTCACCGCGGCATCGGTCTGGATAAAGGATTGGATGCCGCCGGTTCCCAGGTTGCGCGCTTTTGCCGACACGATCCCGGCGGTTACCGTAGAGGTGAGATTATACGGATTTCCAACGGCAAGAACCCATTCGCCTACGCGAACATCATCCGAATTGGCGAATACGGAATAAGGAAGCTTTTCGTCGGCTTCGATTTTCAGCAGCGCAATATCCATTTTCGAGTCGGTGCCAATCAGTGTCGCTTTATACGATTTCCGATTGTTTAAAGTTATTTCAATAGCAGACGCATCTTTGACCACGTGGTTATTGGTGACAATATAACCGTCTTCGGATATGATCACGCCCGATCCTGTCCCAACCTGTTCATGCTGTTGCCCACCGCGGTATCCGTAGAAAAATTCCATCATCGGGTTGTTGACTGTTCGATAGGATACGTTTTTCACGTGTACTACTGAATGCACCGCTTTATCGGCGGCCTCGGCAAAATCGACCGCATCGGCTGGAAGGCCAACCGTTCGCAGGTAATTGGGCGATTCTGTCGTAACTGGGATTGTGTTATCTGAATTTTCAAAAGCGTCTGCTTCTATCAGTTTGTAAGCGCCAAGTGTCGTAGCACCACTTAACAAGGAAACTAAGAATAAGCTAGATAAATTTTTCATTTGTCTGATTTAATTTTAGTATTTAACAGTAAAATTATTTGATTATTGTTTTGTGAAAGTGACTTTAACTCGTGCTTAACGTTCGCTTCGGAAACATATAAATTTGTAGATTTGTCCCAAGTCTTCACGTATGAAAATCCACTTTTACAAATATCACGGAACCGGAAATGACTTTGTGGTCATCGATAACCGCGACCTCACTTTCCCCAAAAAGGATACCAAGTTGGTAAAGAAGCTTTGTGACCGACGTTTTGGCATTGGTGGCGATGGGTTGATTTTACTTGAAAATGACAAAATTTCCGATTTTAAAATGCTGTATTTCAATGCAGACGGAAATCAGGGAAGCATGTGTGGCAATGGTGGTAGATGTATCGTAGCATTTGCAAAGCAATTGGGAATCATAGATTGTGAAACAACATTCCGGGCAGTAGATGGTGAACATGTGGCGAGGATATCTGCTGATGGTACTATATCCCTCAAAATGATTGACGTCGACCATGTGCAAATTTCAGATAACCATGCCTTTTTGAATACAGGTTCGCCGCACCATGTCGAATTGGTTACAGATCTTCGCAATTATGATGTTGTTGGAAAAGGTCGCTCCATTCGAAATTCAATGTATGGCGAAGCGGGCAGCAATGTAAATTTTATCGAAGTGCAGGGTAAAGATGTGCTGGATTTGCGAACATATGAACGCGGTGTCGAAGACGAGACTTTTGCCTGCGGAACAGGTGCCACTGCCGCTGCGATTGCGATGCATGTGCGAGGACTGGTTGGCTCCAACGTAGAATTGAATGTAAAAGGCGGCCGGCTTTCGGTTTCGTTTGATGAGGTAAATGGCAAATTTGTCGATGTTTTCTTAAGTGGTCCGGCAACATTTGTATTTAAAGGAGAAATCGAATGCTGACATTAATCGGTGAAAATATTTATCTCAGGGCACTCGAGCCCGAAGATCTCGATTTTGTATACCTGGTCGAAAACGACGAATCGATATGGGAAATCAGCCATACGCAAACCCCATACAGCCGATATCTGGTTGTTCAATATCTGGAAAATGCCCAGCAAGATATATACGAGGCGAAGCAGCTGCGTTTGGCGATCTGCCGTACCGGTTGCGAGGATGCAATCGGCTTAATTGATATTTTTGATTTTGATCCTAAAAACCGGCGTGCGGGAATCGGCATTATGATACAGAACGATGGTAACCGTAGTCAGGGATTTGGATCTGAAGCCGTATCGTTGCTTGTTAATTATGCCTTCTCACATCTGCAACTTCATCAATTGTATGCAAATATCGACACCATGAATGAGCCGAGCCTGAAACTTTTCC
>JADMKR010000214.1:9477-14242 GCA_015478765.1 Flavobacterium sp. | reverse complement strand
CCTGCATTGAAACGTGCACAGCAAATATTCCACGAACTGGGAATGGATAATACCGAGATCCGCAACGGCGTGCTTTTTTACGTGGGCGTTTCCGATCATACTTTTGCAATAATCGGCGATCAGGGCATTGATCAGGTGGTGGAACCGGATTTTTGGGATTGCACCAAAGATCTTGTTATTTCACATTTTAAAAACCGGCGTTTCCGCGAGGGACTGGTGTCGGGAATTTTGCGGGCCGGCGAACGGCTCAAGCAACACTTTCCGCGCATGCATGACGATACCAACGAACTTTCAAACGACATTTCAAAAGGCTGATGATAAATCTAAGACCGGGCATTCTTTCGTTATTTTTCATAATGTTCCTCTGCGCACCGATTGCATTACGAGGACAAGCAGTTATTCCAGAAAGGCCATCTTTCATTGCGCCTATAATGGACCTAGAAAATACGGGAACACTCACAGCAGAGCAAACGGCGCACTTGTATGAAAAACTGAAAAATTATTCCGATTCCACCTCAACCGAACTGTTCGTTGTGTTGCTCAAAACCACGCAAGGTGAAGAAATTGGTCGATTCGCAACCGATTTAGGCCATAAGTGGAAAATTGGTCAAAAAGGGAAAGATAACGGAATCGTGATGCTTTTCGCAATGGATGACCGCCGGGTGACAATCCAATCGGGTTACGGTACCGAACATCTTTTGACCGATGCATTGTCGCGCCGAATCATCGAGCAGGTAATTACACCCGAGATCAAGAACGGAAATTATTTTGCCGGCATTGACAAAGGAACCACGGCAATCATGCAGGTAATGAGCGGCGAGTATAAAAGCGAAAAATCGGCCGAAGAAGGCCCAGGTTTAGGCATTATAATGATTTTGTTTGGATTCCTGCTCATCTTCATCATCTTAGTAATCAAAAACAAAGGTGGCGGAAGCGGCGGCAGAACCGGCGGCTTTAGCGGCTCCGATCTTGCCAGCATCATTATCCTCAGCAGCCTGGGCCGCAGCGGTGGCGGCGGATTTGGCGGTGGTGGTTTCGGTGGCGGCGGAGGCGGTGGCTTCGGCGGATTTGGCGGTGGCGGCGGATTTGGCGGAGGTGGTGCCAGCGGCGGTTGGTAGACCCAAACTATAAATAAAAAAGCCAGCTGATCAGCTGGCTTTTTTCGTTCCTAAAACATTCGGTGGCGATCTTTTTTCTCGGCGCCTCCAAATTTTGAAAGTTTATACGTTAGCGAAAACATTACGTATTGCTGCAAAACCACGTTCTCCTCATCTCGAATAGTCGTGGCCGAGATGGTTCGTGTAGCGCTTTGATTCTGATTTAACACATCATAAACCTTCACCTTTGCAAGTAGTTTATCTTTGAAAAAATTATAGCCCAGACTGACATTCCACAGATAAAAATCCTTTTTGAAACCATCGGCAATATTCGAATTGTAGGTATATCCGAAATCATTCCCGAACACCACGCCTTTTGGCCAATAGGTGGTTGTTTGCAGATTGAAACGATGCATCAGGTTTGAAGCGCGCTCTACAACATAGTTCTCATATGATGTTTCGCTAAGGGTGAAATTATAGGTTGGATTGATGGAGACCAGTTCGCCATAATCATAATTAAACGATACTCGGGGCGTAAAACGCAATGAAGTGGCCTCAAATAATTCACCGTTGGTAAATCCTTTGTTAAAATTGACACCGCCATTAAGTCCAACGCTAAATCTATATGAATGTGCTTCGCGTTTAATCGATTTATTTATGAATACACCGAACCAACTGTTATAAGTTCCGGATACATTCTCGTAAGTCGTGGTTCGCTTGCGGCTTTCGTCGAATAATACCGTTGAATTTATCTGATCATCATAAAAATTACCACCTGCATACAAGCTATAGCCCGATCGCGTGGCAAAATCATAGTTTCGGAAACTCACATATGCTGAATGATACTTGTTGGGATTCAAATTAGGGTTACCTATGGTTGTGTTCAGCGGACTGAAGAAATCCTCCACCGGCAAAACCTGTGCAGCGCTGGGGAAAGACACGTCATAGCTGTAATTTGCCCATATCGACATTGCAGTACTTATGTTGTAATTCAAGGTAGCGGAGGCCGCCGGCAACATATAATCCTTGGTCAACAGTACCCGATCGCCTAAATAACGTGATTCATTGTCAAACCTGGTGATGGCGGTACCAAAAGAGGTTGTAAGATTCATTTTGCTTCTTTGCCACCTAAAACCGATTTCTGGCGTGAATGTATTGATACCAGACTCCAAAAACCGGGACAATGGCTCATTGATGATATTATATTCGCCGTCAACCGGATTAAAATCGGCGGTGTTGCGATCGAACGAATTTCCTTCCGACGAATAATTTGCAGCAACAACCAAACGAAGTGAATCGGTTACTGGTTCTTCCCATTCAATTTCCCCGGAAAACTCGTTCCTCACATTCGTGTTGCGGCCGAGTTGGTTACGGACATCCTGAGAAGTTTGTTCGGGAATTCCATCACTATCCGCATCTTCATAGAATCGGGTGGTCGAAATATTTCGCTCGTCATTGTCATCAGTAGAATTGTCATTGTTGAGGGTAACGGAAAGCATTCGGTTCTTTTTCGCAAATTTCTTGGTGTACACCAATGAATTATTGAAACGGCCGCTTTTTTGCTCCTGCACCATATCGGTTATATTGTCGTTTAACAAACCATTTTCATCAGACGAAAACTCAGATGAGTTCTGCCTGCTGATGGAGTTGCCATAGGTAAATCGAGGGGCGATAAAAATCGTCGATGTGGAATCGATTTTAAATTCGATATCGAGATTTGCACTATGGGAATCGCGTTGCTGATTTGATACCGCAGTTGATTCGGTCGTAAAGGTACCATCGGGCAAAAGGTTGACCTGCTTGGTGCGGTTCGTATTCTTGCTCTCGGCTCCCGAATAAAAATAACTGGTACGTGTGTCGAAACCTTTAAACAACTCATCGGCATAATTGAGTCCGACCATTTGCGACTGTGTAATGCCATTTCCGCCGCCAAAACGCATGTTATTGATCCCGAACGAGCCGTTGTCGTTATAATAAACCGACTGATTGCGGCCTCCACCCATGCTGTCGAAGATCTCATTCATCGAGAATCCGGTAGCATTGATATTGTTGGACGATGCCAAGACACTTAATTTCCGTTTGTCCTTGAAATAATTGATAAGCAAACTGCTTTCATATCGATCATCGGTACCATAACCACCGGTGATCTTTCCGAAGAAACCTTTGTTCTTGTTGTCGTCGATGGTCAGGTTTATACTCGCATTATTTGACGAAGCTTGTTGGCCGGCCAGTTCTTCCTTTTTAGTTTTGGTGTCGGTTATCTGAACTTTATTGATGATATCGGCAGGCAAACTCTGCAATGCTATTTTGCCATTGGCATCGAAGAAAGGCTTTCCGTTGACCAATATATTGTTGACTTCCTTACCGTTTACAGTAATCTTGCCGTCGGTGTCGATTTCGACTCCGGGCAGTTGTTTCAACATAGTTTCGACATTGGCGTCGGGGCGGACTTTAAAAGACGCCGCGTTGAATTCAAGCGTGTCTTTTTTGATCCTGATCGGAGGTGCTTCACCTATTACTACCACTTCATTCAGCAAGTTCTCATCTTCTTCAAGTTCCAGCACACCGTATTTGATATCGGATGCCAACTGGTTTTCGCGTTTTGTCAAATTCTTGAACCCGATAAAGGAAACCTGAAATATGATAGGCTTGTCGGTTGCTCTTACGGGAAGCGTAAATGCGCCATTGCGATCGGTAATACTATAGGCAATCAACGTTGAGTCGGCGGCACTCGAAATGTAAACAGTAGCTGCCTCGACGGGTAACTTTGTTGTTTTTTCGATTATTTTTCCGGAAATGGTGACGTTTTGGGAAGTTGCGGCAGAAACAAAAAACAGAACTAGGAAGCATGAAAATAATTTCGTCATGAAGAATGATTTGTTTGGTAAGGAAACATTGGACGCTTTATCAGAATAATGTTACAAATGCTAAACTGAATTTTCAGAATAATATTGTTGAAGTTTAAGAAAGCATTAAAAATTTTTTAACTCATAAGATTAATTATTTTCAATAATTTTAATCAAATGATAAATGATTATGAGAATTTCTGCCATAACATGGGTGATTTTTACGACGCTTTATGTTGTGATTTTTGCTGTAATTATTCAGTTAAATATTTCATTTGATGTAATCACAGTAGTGTTTCTTGCGGGTCATATCCTGATTCCGGTAATGATTTACAAGGTTTTGAACGATGATTATACCACTCAGAAGACATTCAACGACTGGTATGAAGATAATCCGAAAGCATAAAGGTTCCATTTGACTTCAGGTCATAAAAAAGTGGCAGCAGGTATTATTTGTTGCCACTTTTTGTATGCAGACATTTCACTGCCCGCTATTTTTCCCGAATGTAAATATCGATCGGCACGCCCGAAAAATCCCAATTCTCCCGGATTTTATTTTCCAAAAACCGCTTGTACGGTTCTTTCACATACTGCGGCAGATTGGCGAAAAACACAAACTGTGGCGTTGGCGTGGGCAACTGCATGCAATACTTTATTTTGACATACTTTCCTTTAAGTGCCGGCGGCGGATAACCTTCAATTACTTTAAGCATGTAGTCATTGAATTTTGAAGTTGGAATCCTTTGTTTACGATTTTCAAAAACTTGCACGGTTGCCTCCAAAGCTTTCAACAACCGCTGTTTTGTGATCGCCGATACGAAT
>JADMKR010000214.1:7793-9467 GCA_015478765.1 Flavobacterium sp. | reverse complement strand
CGAATAAGATTGGAACATCGGTAAAAGGTTCGAGTTCTTTGCGAATCTGTATCTCGTAATCACGGGTTGACATGGTCTCTTTTTCAACAAGATCCCATTTGTTGACCAATATAACGACACCTTTGCGGTTTTTTTCGGCAAGCCAGAAAATACTTTGATCCTGACCTTCGAAACCTCGTGTGGCGTCGATGATTAATATACAGATATCGGCATGTTCAATGGCACGCACAGAGCGCATCACCGAATAAAATTCGAGATCTTCTTTAACTTTCGCCTTCCGGCGGATCCCGGCTGTGTCGACCAAATTAAACTCAAATCCGAACCGGTCGAATTTCGTATCGATCGCATCGCGCGTCGTTCCGGCAATATCGGTAACAATATATCGGTCTTTTCCTATCAGCGCATTGATGAAGGATGACTTTCCGGCATTTGGACGGCCCACTACAGCAAACCGCGGCAGCTCGTCATCTTTGTCTTCGACTTCAGGTTTTTCAGGAAACGCTTCGATCAGGGCATCGAGAAGATCGCCTGTTCCACTACCGGAAATACTGGCAAAAGTAAAATACTCACCCAAACCGAGGTTATAGAACTCAACCGCATCCTTTTCGCGCATGGCGTTGTCCACCTTATTCACAGCCAATAATACCGGCTTGGTAACTTTTCGCAATAATTTAGCAACAGCATCATCCATAGGTGTAATACCTTCTTCGACGTCGACGACGAAAATAATCACATCGGCCTCATCGATTGCAAGTTCGACCTGTTTGCGGATTTCTCCTTCGAAGACATCATCGCTCCCACGCACATAACCTCCGGTATCGATCACTGAAAACTCTTTTCCATTCCATTCGCTCTTGCCATAATTACGGTCGCGCGTAACGCCCGAAACCGAATCGACAATTGCTTCCCGCCGTTGTATCAGCCTGTTGAACAATGTCGATTTTCCGACATTCGGCCTTCCTACGATGGCTACTATATTATTCATAATGATTTTTTAAGAAGTTGCAAAGGTAGGTGAATTAAGTGGAAAGTTGAAAGTTGAAAGTCGAAAGTTGAATGTCGGAAGTCGGCCCGAGCCGAAGGGGAACGGAGCGAAGCTGAAGCAGAAAGTCCGCTGTTGGTCGCGGGCCTGATTGTGCGAACTTTCTTGATTTTAAAAGTTTAAAGTTGGGAGCTGTTCCTGCTGTTCGCTATTATCTTTTTATTAGCGCTTTCGAGCGGTGACCTTTAGGAATAACTTGTGGCGCTTATAAAAAGGATAGCCGCTGCCATCAGGGCTAGGCTTGTTCGGCCCGGAAACATTGTTGGTATGTGGGAACCTTTCTTTGCCATTCGTTAAAATTACGCTAACATATTCCGAACAGGTTGGCGGTTTATACGTCAGGTTTTACCTTTAGCCATTAAAAAAAACAATACTATGAAATGTCCAAACTGTAGCGTAAATCTTGTTATGAGCGACCGAAACGGTGTCGAAATCGACTATTGTCCCGAATGCCGTGGCGTATGGCTCGATCGCGGGGAACTTGATAAAATTATCGAGCGATCGGTGATTACCACACCCGGATTTAAAGACAAGGACTATGGCCATCACGACAAACATTATGGCGGCCAGCAAGGTGACTATTATAAGAAGAAGCGAAAAGATTCGTTTTTAGGTGATTTGTTCGATTTTTA
>JADMKR010000214.1:0-7693 GCA_015478765.1 Flavobacterium sp. | reverse complement strand
GGAGCTTTAGTTATTATACCCGAACCTGCGCAATTGATTTGCGTTGCTGCGCCAGTTTTTGTTGACCTTGACATAGGTTTCAAGGTAGATCTGCTTGCCGAAGAATTTTTCAAGATCCAGCCGTGCTTCGGTGGCTACCCTCTTGAGGGCCTCGCCTTTGTGACCTATGATGATTCCTTTCTGAGTGTCGCGCTCGACCATGATCAGGGCGCGGATTCGGATGATATTCTCGTCTTCAATAAACTCTTCGGTTTCGATCTCGACGGCGTACGGTATTTCTTTTTTATAATGAAGAAGTATTTTCTCGCGAATGGTTTCGTTGACGAAGAACCGCTCGGGCTTGTCGGTCAGCTGGTCTTTTGGGTAATAGGCAGGCGAGACAGGAAGCAGTTCCAAAATGCGGGTGAACACTTCGGGCACGTTGAAATTTTTTAGCGCGGAAATCGGAAATATTTCGGCATTCGGCACTTTTTCAGTCCAGAAGGCGACCTGCTCTTCCAACTGCTCCTGATTCGAATTGTCGATTTTATTCAGCAACAACAAAACCGGAATCTTGGCGTGAATTATCTTGTTGAAAAAAGCTTCGTCTTTTAATGCCATCTCACCGATCTCTACCATGTAGATCAAAATATCGGCGTCCTCAAAAGCCGATTTCACGAAATTCATCATCGATTCCTGCATTTCATACGCAGGCTTGATGATTCCGGGTGTGTCGGATAATATCATTTGAAAATCATCACCGTTGACGATGCCTAAAATACGGTGTCGGGTCGTTTGCGCTTTGGATGTAATAATTGAGAGACGTTCGCCAACGAACGCGTTCATCAATGTTGATTTTCCTACGTTTGGGTTACCGATTATATTGACAAAGCCTGCTTTATGCGTCATAATTAAATGTGTTTAAATAAAAAAAGCCACTCTTTGCAGAATGGCTTTTCAACTTGGTAGCGGGAACAGGACTCGAACCTGTGACCTTCGGGTTATGAGCCCGACGAGCTGCCTACTGCTCTATCCCGCGCTGTGGTGCAAATATACAACCATATTGATTAACTGCAAATGTTTTCACTTAAAAGTTTTGTTAACGTAAGTGAAGCATGTCTTTTTTGCCAACTGTTTGCCAATTGGAAATGTCCGTTCACGCTAAAATTAATAAATTAGATAAATTTTCGTGTATGGATTATATTCAAATTGTCGGTTTTGCCGCTGCTTTATTCACTACGGCGGCCAATATACCACAGGCCTACAAAATCATTAAGACGCGCTCGACCAAAGACATTTCGACTATGACCTACAGCATGCTGTTCCTAGGATTGGTGTTGTGGCTTATCTACGGTATTGCAAACAATGACCTGCCAATAATTATAGCCAATGCCGTGGCAGCTGCCATTGCAGGGATTATACTGGTCTTGAAACATATACCGCGAAAAGTTTTATCCGGACTGAATGAAACGCTGATCAATAACGACAATAAGTAATCATGCAAATATTCAAAAAAATTATATAAAGGGAAATGGGCAGTCTTTGACAAACTTTGTAAGTATATGAAACTGATTGTCGAATATTAATCCTATTGTGATGAAAATTAATTACGCAGCCTCGCCTAAAATTCTTAAAGCTACCGCCCGAATTGAAAATATTGAGGATCTCTTTGAAGAGGATTCGTTACAGAACGTATATTGGACTGAGCGCGCCCTTTCCAAAGCGATGCCTAAAGCCGGTATCAAAGTAAAGAAAATGAAATCCAGATAAAAATTGCTATCGACATTTATTTCAGCCTGTAACCTATTTCGGTCGCAGGCTTTTTTTAATTCAAATTTTAAATCTATGCCATCAGAAAAGGTAATTCGGAGCAGCAAAGCGCTCGAAAAAAAGCAGTGGACGGTAGCCTTTGTGGAAAGTTGTACGGCCGGACGTATGAGTTCCGAATTTGCGCTGACACCTGGCTCCGGGAAAGTACTGATTGGCGGAATCGTATGTTATGACGCATCGTTAAAAGAAACGCTGTTGGACGTGCCGCATGACTTGATTGAAAAGTATACCCCGGAATCGGCTGAAGTTACAGCAACGCTAGCCAACAACTTCTGCAAATTCTCTGGTTCCGATATCTGTATTGCCATCACCGGACTAATAGCGCCGGGCGGCAGTGAAACACCTGAGAAACCCGTAGGAACCGTGTTCCTTAATGCAGTTTTTCCCAATAAGACTGTGGCGAGACGCGTGGTTTTTAAAGGTTCCCCTGAAGAAATAGTTTTATTGGCAGTAGATGAGGCAGCGGCCATAATTTTAGACGAATTAGAGAGCGAATCTGTAATCATGTAATTTGAAAGCTGAATGTTGTAAGGCGGCCGGCCCAGGCAAGGCCTAAATTTGCCTTACTCACATCTACAATTATTTCTATGGATCCTATTGCCCCAAATTCAGAACAAGACGTTATTCGTTTTACACCTGCTGCATCATCTGTTGATTTTGTACATCTGCTTCGCCAATCCTATTGGACAGAACAGCAACTTGAAGAAATTTTGCCACTTATGATCCCGAAGGCAACTTCATATGAATTAATTACCGCGTTAACTCAGCATACTGCAACCGCAAAGCGACAACTGATCCGATTGATTCACGTATTTGATTCGATGCAGGAACGGGTAGCAGCTTCAAAATCCAAGTATATCGCAAAGTGCCTTGATGAGATACATTCTCTAGACGGGAAATATGCACTGGGATATCCTATGGACAACGCGATAATTCTACTTTGCCAGAAAATGTTGTCTCATGAAATTGAATCGCTCAGTTCGTTGCGAATTGAGGCAGTTATGCACAATGAAGAGGTGCTGGCGTCTTACTTAAGCGCAGCAATCGAAGAAGAAAAAACCGCGCACGCAATTCTTACCGAAATTGCACTGCAATCGATATATTTCGATCAGGCGGTATAAATGTAAACACCATTACTAAGCAAAAAGCCGCACGATTAATTTCGTGCGGCTTTTTCAATTTGAGGTAAAAAAGTTTTATTTATTATCTGACGATATAGACTCGGACTGATCTTCGTCAAGATCCATGTTATCATCCAAAATGATTTCATCCTGATTAAATGCATCGGCATTACGGCTGTTTTTGGCGTCCGAATCCCATAGGCCTGTATTCCCAGCCGTTCCGTCTTCTATATTATCGGAATTAAGTACTGCTGAATCAGAATCACCGGTGTATGAAACGCCTGGCTGTTCCAGCTCGAGATACTTTTCGGGACGTGACGAATCATATCCTTCCTTAGTTCCTTTCAAATCATTATTGTTCCCTTTTAAACCATTGTCAGCTTCATTCGCTAACGCTTCATTCTTCAAATTATCATCTGTTCTCTCATTCATATTAAAAAAGGATTAAACTGTTTATATTGTGACTTTCAAGTAATTTTTTGTTCGTTTTAAGCAGGTTTCTAATAAGCTGCCGCTTCTTGACCTGTATCCGTTTAGGACTCATCCCGGTTACAATCTCGGTGATGGCGTCGAGTTTTGGTTTTTTGGCAGGTACTTCAATTTTAGCATTCATATGGAGCGATTTTATCGATTAAACAAACACGTAGTTCTATAAATTTACCGCCATCGGTCAAACATCTGTTTACACAATTGTAATACAAAGTTGCAGAATTACCACTGGCTTTAAAATCCGAAGCCGAATCCGAAGAAAATTCGCGGTCCGTCGGCCGAGGTGAAAAGTGATAATTTGGCAGTGACCAGGTTTACTCCATTAAGCCATACGCCACCGCCTGCCGACTGGTGCCATTTTTGAGAATCCTGCGGTTCCAGCCATACCCGACCGTAATCAATACCGGCGAAGAAGCCGTATCGAACTGGCGCAAGGCCATTTTTAAGTTTGCCGGCACTCCAACGTATATCGGTACTTTGAAAGAACGATTGCTGACCTGCAAACCGCTGTGCCCTGAAACCGCGCAAATCCAGGTCTCCCCCGACGGTCGCGGCGTGATAGAATTCAAAATCGTCATCGAACAACGCACGACCTTTCAGTACCGTTGCCAGTACCCAATTTTTGGTCGGCGATAACGGGTAAGTAAATCCGACAGAACCTTCAGCATACGGGAAGCTTTTTTCCCGCTCCTCCAAATTCATCTTATAGCCGGCCTGAACATAAAAAAGCATCCCCAATGTGGGATTAGACATATTGTCATAATTTTCAAATGAATACCGTGCGTTGATCTCCGCAAAATTTTTATAATCAAAAACATCCTGATCAATGGCTCCCCACTCGGTCACGAATCGGCCTGGAGTTGTTGCTACCTTCTTGCGTTCATACATGAGCTGTGCAGTGAATGATGAGCCTGATTCTGCTACCCATTGCATTGCCGGCGCAACTTCAATTGTCCTGATCTTAACACGATTGTAATCCATTCCCAATGAGGCGTCATAATTGCGGGTCTGATTTCCAAATCCGAAAAAATTCATGCTGAAATTCGGACTGGTGTACAAGCCGTCAATTATAAAATTCCACGATCCCAACGCTTTGGGAAAGTTCCCTTTGTATCGCAATTCGTATCCGTTGGTCGCAAAAAAATAGTTAGCGTTCAGTGTATGCCTATGCGTGAAAGGATCACGGTTAAAATTATTAACCGTATAATTAATGGCTGCTCCCACTTTCACTCCATCATCCGGGTTATAACCAATGGACGGCAATGCGCCAAAAACATTGTAATCAGGTTTTTCGTAGTTGTAGGAGTTTAGCTGATACGAATCGGAAATCATCAGTTTCGCGTCCTTTGCCTGGCTTAAATCGTTGGGTTGCGATTTAAAATCGTAAATAATCACCTTATCACCATTCGAAATATGATAGTGGTCGTTATCGCTGCCGCCCATGAGTCGCACTCGAATCTTTTTGTTGCCCGATCCTGTAACTTCGAATGTATCCTCACCCGTCAGGCCATATATCCACAGCTCTTTTGTCTTCTTCCGATGGAATGACAGCTCCCGAACATCACTATTTGTATGTATCCGAACCACAGTTGAATCGCTACGTCGGATGATTTCAAATCGATCATTGGAATTGGTACCTATCAACAACACCTTTTCCTGCAATATGTTATAATATTCCTCGGCATATTTAGGAAGTTCAACCTTGCGGTTCTTCAACTGTAACCGAAGTTCATCGACCGTTCCGCCTCGTACTTCGGCAGGCACCTGGTTGAAGGCGCGCTCCATTTCGGAATCGGTTAGATTCTTTTGGAGCAGATCGGCTTGTGCTTTCCAATCAGACAGATTTGTCCCGGTTAGAATAGCCAAATCCATATTATATGCCATACGGTTGAACCATCGCACATTCTTAAGTGACTTCTTGTATGATTTCATATGTCGTATTGCGGGGACATTCATAACGACTGAAAGCAAGAGACCATCAAACTTGCTGAAAGCCTGATCGCGACCCCGGGGGATTGGCCGATAGCGCATTTTTCCATCGATGCTGTATTCGCCCCACGACCATTGATCGGGATTGCGATTCCAATCTCCGATAAGCATATCAAACAAGCGTGCTTTTATATATTCATTTTGGTCAACCGAGGCGTTTCCTTCGCGAAGTGCCGCCAAAACATCCTCGGACGTAACTATTCTTTCCGGTTTTCCAAAACGATGGCGGCCCAGGGATTCGTTGGTCGGCCGTTCCTCAACCAGATAAAGTTCGTCGCCAAACACTTCGTTATAATTGCCGAGTGCGTCCTGTTTCGGAATAAAATACAATTGCGGATTGGTATGATTTAAACCGATATTACGCGCCAATTCAGACACGATAAATGGAGCATATGGATAGGCCGAAGTGTAAAAATCCAAGACGAATTTTTCGGTATAGGTATTTTGAAAATCACGTTCAACCGACTGATCTTTAAAAACCGCCGATTGCAGCAATTGTGTAGCACTTTTACGCAAGGCATGCATCTCATATTCCCGCCCGCTTTTATGCTGAAGTCTTAAAAACCTAGCCTGGTCAACGCCGGCTGATATGGTAGGCTTTAACCCGCCGTATAAGGTATCGAGCATTACCTGACGCACACGGATCGGTATACTGTAATATTTTCTGTAGTGATTACCCCATAGGATCCTGTAAAATTTACCACGGGCAGTCATCTCCGCGCTATAGATCGTCGTGTCTTTATACCTTGCGAACTTGTCAGAATACGTCTTTGGGTCGGGTTGTGGCCGCTGGGTAACGATTTGCTGGCTGAACATAAGATGTTCTTTTTGATCTTTCAAGCCGAAGTACTTTATTTCTGCCGCGCCATTCTTATGCACTCTAATCTGCGCATAGCCATTATCGCCGTAGGAGAAATCACGGTTGTTTATGGCACGTGCTCCGTCCTTTTTTGATCCGCTTCCGCTAATGACTTGCTTAACCCCGTCCTTTTCTATGTATTGAAGGCTGTGGTCGTGCCCAGATACCACAATGATATTGGCTTTATCGGCCAGCAGCACTTTAATCCGTTGCGCCATCTGATTGTATTTTTTATTCTGCAGGTCTTCAATAAAAATACCGGAGGTGCGGCGGATTACGTTCATAACGGTCCCAAGCACAGGCAGTGGCACGTTGTGACCTATGGGAAACAGGTGACCTTTCAGTGAGTATTCGCCACCATGAGAACCATTGCTCATAAGCGGATGATGTATCGCTATGATGGTCGTCTTATTTTGATTTTTAGCGACTAGATTTTCGATTTCGTCATACAGCTGTTCCCTGGAAATGATGTCGCAATCCTTATTAATTCCCGGATGCTTGTTCCAGTCCTCCAAAATCCACTGACTATCGATTGCTATTAATGCTGTATTTTTATTGATAGCCACTTCGACAATACCGCAACCATTGCTTGGAAGAAAAGATCCACGCTTTAGGTAGCCGTCAACCATTTGGCGCTGCTCCTGTAAACCCTGTAATCCATATTTCCAATCGTGATTCCCTGCGATAAAATGTGTTCGGCCTTTGAACGAAGTCGTTAGCTTAAGTTGGGATAAAAGTTTCCGTTCGGCTTCTTCGCGTTTACTGCTTCCGCGAATAGGCATTCCACGAGGATATATATTATCGCCAAGAAAGATGACTGTACTTGCCGTATCAGCAGTTTTAATCCGTTGTTCGAATTCTAAAAGAATAGTGGGGTCGGTTTCGTTCCAATCGCCCGCATCACCAATAAGGAAGAAAGTATGGCTAATATTGGTCGGATCATCGAAATCGGATGTTGTCGTTGATGTAGTTTCGCTGCCTGTCTGCATTCTGCGGGTTGCGCATGATTGCAGGAAATGCGAAGCGACTACAAACAAAAAGAGCATGTAAATCCGGAAACGGAACTTGGGGTTCTTCATACGTATCCCGGCACGAATTCGAAAGGAATCGTACCGATTTACTCAAAGATAACGTAATTCATAAAGCGAATAAAATAAAAAAAGCCTGTCATACGAGGATAACAGGCCTTTAAACAAAATTACAAACACCTTATTCTTCAACGGCGATTGCCGTATTATTTTTGATTTCAATTGGAAGCATTGCAGCCATTCCGTACTGATTCACCATGGTCATTTTTAAAACATCCTTTTCTGCCAATCTTTTGGAGACCGCGCCGCCAAACCTATTGTATGAAATATTGAGTTCGCGCAGGTTTTCCAAGCGTTCCAAATCGAATGGCACCTGGCCCTGAAGCTCATTTTCGAAC
>JADMKR010000213.1 GCA_015478765.1 Flavobacterium sp. | reverse complement strand
TTCACTGTCGATCTGAAAAGCAGCACTGCAAGTTATTCACCGCAGATTATGAAATGGTTCGGGGTTTCCAAGCTCAACCTGCCGCTATCTGAACTGCTGGGTAAAATACATCCGGCCGATGTACAATTTGTGCAGGATACTTTGAGTACGCTCTCGTCCGGGCGCCGGACCAAGCGCCATGATATTACTTTTCGCGTTGTAAATTCGGGTGGCGAGGTTTTGCACCTTCGTTCTGTAGGCCAATTACAGGCCGAGGACGGTAAGGGCGTGACTTTATCGGGGATAATTCAGGACATAAGCCAAAATATTGAGTCGCAGGCAGCATTGGAACAAAGCGCGCAGCGGTTGCGAACCTTAATTGACAGTGCGCCGTTTCCAATAGGTGTGTATACCGGTCCAGAAATGCGTATCGAAATGGTAAACCAATCCATTCTGGATACGTGGGGCCGCGATAGGTCCGTCATTGGGCAAACATATGCCGAAACGCTGCCGGAGCTGGCTGAACAGGGACCCTTTGAGCAGCTTTCACGTGTATTTGAAACCGGAGAGCCATTTCATGCCCACCATCAGCGAATTGATTTAACTAAGAATATCGGGGGTTCTGAAACCTTTTATTTCAATTACAGTTTTACTCCTTTGTTTGACAATAATGGAAAAGTGTATGGTGTGATGAATACGGCCGCTGATGTTACCGATTTGGTAGTGGCACAAAATGCACTCAAAGAAAGCGAACGAAATTTCCGCACCATGATATTGCAGGCTCCTGTAGCTATGTGTTTGATGCGCGGACCCGAATTCACCGTGGAGATTGCAAATGCAACGATTCGGAATCTTTGGGGAAAATCGGAAGAAGAGGTTCGGTTCAAGCCCGTATTCGATATTTTGCCGGAGACGCGTTCTCAGGGCCTGCAGGATTATATGGAAAGGGTTTACCAGCACGGCGAGACAATCGCTTTTAATGAATTCCCGATTAAGCTCGTGCGCTATGGGAAATCGGAGGAACTTTATCTGAATTTGGTTTGCGAGCCATATCGCGACGGCAAAGGAGTGGTAGTTGGAGTCCTTGTGGTCGGAATCGACGTCACCGAGCAGGTAAGTGCCCGACGAAGGATCGAGGAGATTGTCCGCGAGCGCACGTCCGAATTGGAGCAGGCCAATGAAAGTCTGCAAAGATCCAACGCTGAATTGGAGCAGTTCGCCTACATAGCATCGCATGATCTGCAGGAACCGCTACGGAAGATAAATATGTTTACAGGTATGTTGAAAAACAGGCTGACCGATATTGACGAACGGTCGGAAAAGCACATGGAAAATATAATGTTGTCTGTGGGTCGAATGACCAACCTGATTTCCGATATTTTGCGATATTCACAGTTGTCGCGGGTTCAGGAGCCATTTCAACGAACCGACCTCAATGAAGTTTTTGCCGAAGCCATAGCCGATTTTGATCTGACGATTGAGCAGCGAAATGTAGATATCGAATGTGATGATCTTCCGGTGATAGAAGCAGTTCCGTTGCAAATGGTTCAGCTTTTCCACAACCTAATATCAAATGCCATTAAATACAGCCGCGAGGGGATAAGGCCACGTATCGAAATACGCGTTCACGATGTTTCCGATGAGCAAAAGAAAAGTCGGGCGTTGACCGGTGGCGATTACATTGCCCTCACATTTTCGGACAACGGTATTGGATTCTCGGATATGTATGCTTCTAAAATTTTTAATATTTTCCAGAGATTACACGGCCGCGGACAATATGAAGGTACCGGCATAGGCTTAGCGATGTGCAAGAAAATTGCCGAAAACCACCAAGGTTTAATATTCGCCGACAGCAAGGAAGGTCAGGGTTCTGAATTTGTCATTATAGTTCCCATCCGTCAGGATCAGTAGATTACTTCCGACTTTTTACAACTGAAATTCAGGTATCAGCCTATCAATTAAAAGGCGGTGTCAGATGATATTTGTATGAAAAAAGCACCAGACCTACTTTGGATTTAATATCATATCGGTCAAAAAGCGCCGTTCGGTAAGCTTCTATGGACTTGACCGATAAACCCATTATATCAGCCATTTGATCGTATGTGAGTTCGCGTTCGTCGCAAACCAACTTCAGGAAATCGGCTTCACGGTCAGATAATGTAATTTCGTTTTTTGGTTTGATGGCAGATTCCCCGAAGTTACGGACTCGCTTCAATATCTCGGTAACATTGTTATAACCGATTTTAAAAATATTGTCTATTGCGAACTTCAGATCCTGCGCTGTGCAGTTTTTGTGCAGGAATCCGCGTGCGCCGTGATGGTAAGCTGCGTCGATTATATTTTCATCAAAATTCTGTGTCAGGAGTAAAACCCTGAATTCGCCGTCGAGGTCTTCGAGCGCCTGCAGCACTTCTATGCCGGTCATATCGGGCATCGAATAGTCGAGAATGTAAACATCTGGCTTAGGCAATAGTGGCAATGCTTCAAGAAAATCAGGTCCGTTTTCAAATTCGTGACAAACATCATACGTACCTAATTTCTCGAGTAATTCTTTGAGTCCGTGACGCACGATTTTATGATCGTCTATGATGGCAATTTTAATTTTATCCATTTTGCTGATTTTCTTTAAGTGTTACTTTTGTGCCATTTCCCTGCTCAGAGATA
>JADMKR010000212.1 GCA_015478765.1 Flavobacterium sp. | reverse complement strand
TAAAACCGGAACCGAACGCAAGCTGGAAGATGTACTCAAAAAGCTTCCGGGCGTCGAAGTCAACGCTGATGGCGAGGTGGAGGTGGAAGGAAAACGCGTATCCAAACTGATGGTCGAAGGCAAGGATTTTTTTGACGGCGATACCAAACTCGGCGTCAAAAATATTCCCGCCGACGCGATTGACAAAGTGCAGGTGTTGCGCAACTATAACGAAATCGGCGCGCTGAAAGGTCTCGAGAACAACGAGGAGAGTGTTGCGATGAACATCAAACTCAAAGAAGGCAAGAAGAACTTTTGGTTTGGCGACATGACCGCCGGAATCGGCATTGCACATGAAGAGGAGCGCTATATCGTCAACCCGAAACTATTTTACTACAACCCGAAATTCAGCCTGAACCTGATCACCAACTTCAACAACATCGGCGAACTTCCGCTAACGATGCAGGATTATTTCAAATTCTCGGGCGGATTTAGAAGCATGATGCGAAAGGGCGGAACCAATTTCAATGTGTCGTCAAATGACCTCGGAATTTCACTGATGCGGAACAACCGCGCCAAAGAAATCGAAACCCAGTTCGGTGCGACCAACTTCTCGTACAACGTCACAAAAACCTGGAGTTTAAGCGGGTTCGCGATCCTGTCATCCTCCGATACCGATATGGAAACGCAATCCCGTGTCGAGATATTAAACACCGGCGTTCAGGAAGACCGTCAGGATATCTCGCATCAGAAAAGCAACCTCGGACTTTTCAAATTCAGCTCGACTTATAAGCCAAGCGCTGCGTTGCAGTTCGATTATGATGTATTGATGAAAAAATCGTCACAGGACGAAAACAACGATTTATTGCGTCAGGTATCCGTCGGCCCGGTAACCGACACCGAAAATATTACGACATTCAAACAGCAGGACCCGACATCGGTTAACCAGAATTTGAGTCTGTATTACACCGCCAGCGATAAGAATGTATTCGCTTTCGAGATGCAGCATTTGTATCAGGACGAAGATCCATTCTACAATGCCAATCTCCAAAATCAACCGTTTGATTTGCTTGGTTATACCGCCGGCCAAAACCGGAATGACATCAATCAGGAGCGCTTTGTTCGGACAAACAAAATCGACGCAAAACTCGATTATTACTACATGCTGACGCCAAAAAGCAACATCAATATCACATTCGGGAATACGTATTCCCGACAAAATTTCAATTCGCATATTTTTCAGATACTCGATAGCGGAATCCGCAATGATCTCGATGAACCTGTCAACAACAACGACGTTAATTATACTTTCAACGATGCGTTCCTGGGTTTGCATTACAAGTTCATCACAGGAAAGTTTACCATAACGCCCGGCTTAAGCATGCATGCCTATTCGATGAACAACCAGCAAAACGGGTCAGATTACAAACAAAATTTCTACCGTGTCTTGCCCGATGTCTATGCGTTATACCAAATCAAAAAAGCCGAAACGCTGACATACAACTTTACCGTCACCAACGATTTCACCGATATCAACCAGCTCGCCGAAGGTTATGTTTTCTCAAATTACAACAGCCTTTTCCGCGGAAACCGAATGCTTGAGAACTCGATGTCGCAGGTGCATTCCATCCGGTATTTCAAATACAACATGTTCAATTTCGAGAACATTTTCGCGTTTGCTAATTATACACGGCGAATTGATGCCGTCAAGACCGCCGCAGTTTTCGAAGGAATCAACCAGACCTCGACGCCTTTCAATTCGAACTTTGCCGATGAAACTTTATCAGCAAGCGGAAATTACGGGCGGTCGTTTTTACGTTATTACAAAGCGTCGGCAGGCGTGAGCGTGAATTGGTCGAAGTTCAACAACATCCAAAACGGCGAAGAGATCGAAACCGAAAGTTTTACGCAGAATTACACCATCCGCGCATCGACGAATTTTAAGAAAGTTCCAAACCTCGAACTCGGCTATAACATATCGATCAATGATTACAACCAGAATAAATTCTACACCGAGAGGCCGTTCGCGAAACTCGACTACTATTTTCTGGACAGTTTTTCGTTCGTGGCCGAGTACGAATTCTATCATTATCGAAGTGAAGACAAGACCGTCGACAACGAATACGATTTCCTGACCGCAAGTTTGATCTACCAGAAAAAAGACAGCAAATGGGAGTACAAGGTCAGCGGTACCAATTTAATGAACACGACATCGCTTAACGACGACAGCTTTACGCAGTTTGCCACGCGCACATCGCAATATGTTGTGCAGCCGCGATATTTGATCTTTTCTATTAAATATAATTTGTAGCATTTTCCGGCTGTTCGCTGCTAGTTTTTTGAAATCTTTATTGTTTAAACGGTTTTTGTTGCGGCTCCCGCTGGTCGCCGCCAAAATCCTAAAACAATAAAAGATTTCTGCAAAAGCTATCCGCTGCCATCCGGGCTAGGCATTATCATCACAAAGAAGAGGTTTTTTCAGCCACTAGTCGAAATAAACTACTTAATGACCTTAATGGTTAAAAAAGCAAGTTTTCTCAACCTTAAACGTTAAGCCTCAAACAAAAAAACCACGCGGCTATTTCAAGAATCCGCATTTGCTTTAAACATTAAGAAATGAAGGAAAGTTAAGAATCATTAAAAATATTCTTCGTCTTAATGCCTTAACACCTTAATGACCTTAATGGTTAAAAAAGCAAGTTTTCTCAATCTTAAACCTTAAACAAATAAAACCGCCTCAACGAGACGGTTTCTATATTTCGGTACTGTTGCTATAACCCAAAAGCTTCTTTAACTTGATCCACAAAATCCAATTTTTCCCACGTAAACAATTCCACCGTCACCGATACCGATTCGCCTCCCGGCGCCGTAAAAGTCTTGTTCACCGTTTCAGGCTTCCGGCCCATGTGTCCGTAGGCTGCCGTCTCGCTGTAAATCGGATTGCGAAGTTTCAATCGCTGCTCGATAAAATACGGGCGCATGTCAAAAATCTCCTCGACTTTTTTCGCGATCTCGCCGTTAGTCATATTGACTTTCGAAGTTCCGTACGTTTCCACGAAAATCCCCATCGGTTTTGCCACACCAATCGCATACGAAACCTGAACCAGGATTTCATCGGCAACACCGGCAGCAACCAGGTTTTTTGCAATATGACGAGTTGCATACGCAGCACTTCGGTCAACTTTACTCGGATCTTTACCCGAAAACGCGCCGCCGCCATGAGCACCTTTTCCACCATAAGTATCGACAATGATTTTTCGGCCGGTGAGGCCGGTGTCGCCATGCGGACCTCCAATTACGAACTTGCCCGTCGGGTTGATGTGGTACTGGATTTTGTCGTTGAACAAGTGCGCATACTGCGGATTTTTTTCAATGATACGCGGAATCAATATCTCCACCAGGTCGGTTTTGATCTTTGCCAGCATAGCCGATTCTTCGTCAAAGTCGTCGTGCTGCGTTGAGATTACGATGGCGTCGATACGCACAGGCTTGTTATTGTCGTCATATTCAAGCGTCACCTGCGATTTCGCATCCGGACGTAAATATTTGATCTGGTTATCTTCGCGTCGCAAAGCCGCAAGTTCCTGAAGGAGTTTGTGCGAAAGGTCGAGTGCGAGCGGCATATAATCGTCGGTTTCGTTGGTCGCGTAGCCAAACATCATTCCCTGATCGCCCGCGCCCTGGTCTTCTTTATACGCACGGTCAACGCCCTGGTTGATGTCCTGCGACTGTTCGTGGATGGCCGACAGGATACCACACGAATTAGCCTCAAACATATACTCGCTTTTCGTATATCCGATTTTGCGGATCACATCGCGTGCGATATTCTGGACGTCCAGATACGTTTTCGATTTCACTTCGCCGGCCAGAATTACCTGGCCTGTTGTCACGAGGGTTTCACAAGCAACTTTGGAATCGGGGTCGAATGCAAGAAAATTGTCGATCAAAGCATCAGATATCTGATCTGCAATTTTATCGGGATGTCCTTCACTAACTGATTCCGACGTAAATAGATAAGCCATAAATAGAAATTTTAGTATTGATCGGGAAAAACTGAAGGTCGCGCGAAGCTAAAGGAGAGAAATCTGCTTTAGCATTTTTTAGCGAGGTTGCAATCAGTCAAATTTTTCCTCTTAATTAGTTGTGGCAAAAGTAGAGAAAAGCATTTAGATAAAAAAAATATGAGCCGGTAGTTTTAAATGTTGACAAAGTCGTTTATAATTTAACTATTAAAGCTTTTTCAAACATGAATAAATCTTTAATTTAGGCGATTAACAAATAAACTTAATCTCATGAAAAAACTTTTACTATCGGCTGCATTTATGTTAGCAGTAGGCACTACATCTGCGCAAGTAGTGTTTTCGGAAAATTTTGATACATTCGCTGATTTGGCGCCGGCGGGCTGGATCTCAACCAATCAGAGTGTTCCAATTGGCGCAGGAGCATGGGCCCAAGGTGGAGGGACCGCGTTTCCCGGAGGATCTTATAACGGTACCGAATTTTCATTCGCTTTGGTAAATTACACGAGCGCGACTGGTAATGGCACAATTAGCAACTGGCTTATAACACCTGTTATGACGTTGGAAAATGGCGATATAATTTCTTTCTACACGAGAAAGGGTGGTACGGGAACTGGTACAATTTATCCTGACCGTTTAGAACTTAGAATTAGCACTAATGGTGCTGCGTCGGTCACTCCAAGTGGAGGTGCTACCAATGTTGGCGATTTTACTACACTCGCCGTGTCAGTTAATCCCAATTTGAATCCGACAGATTATCCGTTTACCTGGACTCAGTATACGTACACCGTTACCGGACTGACCGGACCAACAGACAGTAAACTTGCATTTAGATATTTTGTAACTAATGGGGGAACTACCGGGAGCAATTCAGACATCATTGCTATAGATGCCCTTTCTGTCGACCGTCCACTTTCAACTGCCGATTTCTTCCGCAACAACTTCGCAATGTATCCAAACCCTGCCAAAGACGTGTTGAACATTTCAGCTAACACAATGGAATTGAGCGGTGCGACAATTACCGATATCAACGGCCGTGTTGTAAAACAACAAGCGGTTAGCGGTATGACAGCGCAGATCAATGTGAGCGAACTAAACGCCGGTGTTTATTTCGTATCAGTTGAATCGGCTGAAGGAAAAGGAACAGCTAAATTCGTTAAGAACTAAGATTCTCGAAAATTATTTAAACCCGCTCTCGAGCGGGTTTTTTTATGCCTGTTTGCGAAACCCAACTAAATCGTTATCGCAAATATTTTTGCATTGCCAGTTGTAAATTCAAATTCTATTACATTACTTTGCCGTGTTCATTCACATATTGATTGTTATCACGAAAGGCCGAGGGACTAGACCCGGTGAAGCCTTAGCAACCCTTTACCCGTAAAGAAGGTGCTACATTCTACTCATTTGAGAAAGATAACCACGCGAAATTCCCTCCCTTTTTCGATAACATTTTTTATTTTTTTGAAGCAGATGCTGATTCATTCAGTTCATCTGGCGTCCCGCTTTGCGTTGCAATATTTTTCGCCATAAAGAATGGCAAAAAATGATTTCCACTGCAATCGGGGCTAAGTATCATGTATAGAATTCAAAATCCAATATCCAATATCCAAAATCCAAAAACCAAAAACTGTCAACTATCAACTAACAACTAACACCCACATGTCAATAGAAAAAGAAATTCAAAATCGAATCCTGGTCCTCGACGGAGCCATGGGAACCATGCTGCAACGCTACAATCTTTCGGAAGAAGATTTCCGCGGTAACCGATTCAAGGATTTTCCGCATCCGCTCAAAGGTAACAATGACCTGCTTTCGATCACACAGCCGCAGGCCATTCGCGAAGTACACGCGAAATATTTCGAAGCAGGCGCCGATATCATCGAAACCAATACGTTTTCAGGAACCACGATCGGTATGGCCGACTATCACCTCGAAGATCTTGTCTACGAACTCAACTATGAATCGGCTAAAATTGCGCGGGAAGTTGCCGATGAATTCACCGCACGCGAACCCAAAAAATCTCGATTTGTAGCCGGCTCCATCGGCCCCACAAACCGTACCGCCAGCATGTCGCCCGATGTCAATAATCCCGCTTTCCGGGCCATTACATTCGACGAGCTTCGCATTGCTTACAAAGAGCAAGTCGGCGCACTGATCGATGGCGGTGTCGATGTCTTGCTGGTCGAAACAATTTTCGACACGCTAAACGCCAAGGCTGCCCTATTCGCGATCGAAGAGGTTAAAGAAGAACGAAACATCAATACTCCGGTAATGGTTTCGGGGACCATCACCGATGCTTCCGGCCGAACATTGTCCGGGCAAACAGTCGAGGCCTTTTTGATCTCTATCGAACACATTCCGCTATTGAGTGTCGGTTTCAATTGTGCCCTCGGCGCCGATCAGCTTAAACCGTATCTCAAACGATTATCGCGTAATACAACTTTAAACATTTCAGCACATCCCAATGCCGGTCTGCCAAATGCATTCGGGCAGTACGATCAAACTCCGGAGCAAATGCAGGTTTTGATCCGCGAATACCTCGAAGATAATTTAGTCAATATCATCGGCGGTTGCTGCGGCACCACACCGGAACATATTAAGTTGATTGCGGAAGTCGCGGGCGAATATCAGCCGCGAAAAATCGTAGAATTTCAAAGCTAATAAAGGCCACGAATTCACGAATTTCAAATTTTTTAATTCGTGCATTGCTTCGCCTATTCGCTTTGCTCGGGTCGTGGCAACAAAAAATAATTTTAAATCCATCGCCACAGATTCACAGATTTCAAAAAAGCCCGTTGACTAAATCCTGAAAAATGCACATGTTCGCTATTATAACAATGCCATGATTATAAAGGCTATTAAAATAAAATCTGTGAATCAGTGGCCAATATAAAGTACGTACTCACGAATGTACTATCTGCAATTAGTGCATTCGTGGCCAAAAAAAATATATGTTCAAAGATAACCGCTACTTAAAACTCTCCGGTCTCGAGCCCCTTATCGTCACGCCCGAAACCAACTTCGTAAACGTCGGTGAGCGTACCAACGTCACCGGTTCGCGTAAATTCCTCCGACTCATAAAAGAAGAACGCTACGAGGAAGCACTCGACGTCGCACGGGCACAAGTCGACGGTGGCGCGCAAATCCTCGATGTCAATATGGACGAAGGGATGCTCGACGGCGAATTCGCTATGACCACGTTCCTGAACCTGATCGCTTCCGAACCCGATATTTCGCGGATCCCATTAATGATCGATAGCTCAAAATGGGAAATCATCGAAGCCGGATTAAAAGTCGCGCAAGGGAAAAGTGTCGTCAACTCCATTTCATTAAAAGAAGGAGAGGACGCTTTTATTAGTCGGGCGAAGCAAATCCGACGCTATGGTGCCGCCGTGATCGTCATGGCGTTTGATGAAACGGGCCAAGCCGACACCTATGAACGCCGCATCGAAATATGTAAACGCTCGTACGACATTTTGGTCAATACCGTAAAATTTCCCGCCGAAGACATCATCTTCGATCCTAATATCTTTCCGGTTGCCACGGGAATGGACGAGCACAAACTGAACGCTTTGGATTTCTTCCGCGCGACGAAATGGATCCGCGAAAACCTGCCGCATGCGAATGTCAGCGGCGGCGTCAGCAATGTTTCGTTTTCATTTCGCGGAAACGATAAAGTGCGCGAAGCGATGCACTCGGCATTTTTATATCATGCTATCCAAAACGGTATGACCATGGGAATCGTGAATCCCGAAATGCTTGAGGTTTATGACCAGATCGATCCGGTTTTACTGGAACACGTTGAAGATGTGCTGTTGAACCGCCGCGATGATGCGACCGAACGACTGCTTGACCTGGCTGAATCATATAAAGGAATCCATAAATCCAATGAAAAGGAAGTACAACAATGGCGTTCGCTTCCGATCAATGAGCGGCTGATTCACTCACTTGTAAAAGGCCTTGACGAATTTATTGAAAACGATGTTGAAGAAGCACGCCAACTCGCCTCAAAACCAATAGATGTCATCGAAATCGACTTAATGGCGGGAATGAATGTCGTTGGCGATCTGTTCGGCAGCGGAAAAATGTTCCTGCCGCAGGTCGTGAAATCGGCGCGCGTGATGAAAAAGGCGGTTGCGTATTTATTGCCGTTCATTGAAAGAGAAAAAAGACCCCTAGCACCCAAAGGGGGAGTAAAAACTACCCAGCATTGGCAAACGGCAAATCCATATAGCTACAGAAGATTAAAACAGTTTTCATTCGAAATGAGACACCAATCTACCGAAGCAGAAAGTTTATTATGGGATGCTTTATGTGGAAAAAAGCTTGAAGGTTTTAAGTTCCGCAGACAGCACATAATTGGTAATTTTATTGCGGATTTCATTTGTCTAAAAGAAAATTTAATTATCGAGGTTGATGGACTAATTCATCAGTTACCTGAAAATATCGCCAACGATGAAGAACGAACTAAATGGTTGAATAGCGAAGGATTCAGGGTTATACGTTTCAAAAACGATGAGATTTTTCACAACATTGGAAAAGTAACTGCCCGAATTCTAGCAGTTCTCAAAACTCCCCCTGCGGGGGCTCGGGGGGCTGGAAAAATACTCATGGCAACCGTCAAAGGCGATGTCCACGATATCGGTAAAAATATTGTCGCGGTAGTTTTAGGATGCAACAATTACGAGATCATCGATCTTGGCGTAATGGTCCCGCCGGAGAAAATAATTGAAGCGGCAATTCGTGAAAACGTAGATATCATTGGCCTTAGCGGTTTAATCACACCTTCGCTTGATGAAATGGTGTACCTGGCCAAGGAACTCGAGAAAGCCAATGTTCGCATACCAATTATGATTGGCGGCGCGACTACTTCCCGTGCGCACACCGCGGTAAAAATCGCTCCCGAGTATCAATCGACTGTAGTACATGTCAATGATGCTTCCCGGGCGGTCACAATCGCCGGGAACCTTCTCAATAAGCAGACCAATGGATCTTATTCACAAGAACTTCGAACCGAGTATGACACTTTGCGCGAAGGCTATTTAAGCCGGACGCGCGAGAAGAACTTCCTGACGATAGAACAGGCGCGGACCAATAAATTTAAACTGGACTGGGAGAATTTTGAGCCGGTTAAGCCAAAGATGACGGGCACTCAAACGGTAGAAGTAGCGCTTGAAACAATTGTTCCATATATCGACTGGACGCCCTTTTTCCGGACGTGGGAGTTATTCGGAAAATATCCTGCGATATTGACTGATGAGGTCGTAGGCGAACAAGCGCAATCGGTTTTTGATGATGCTCAGGAAATGCTGGCACAGATTGTCGCTGAAAAAAGATTGGTCGCCAAAGGCGTATACGGAGTTTTCCCGGCTAACTCGGTTTCTGATGATGATATTGAAGTGCGAAACGCCGACAAGAAATTTACATTTCTGACTTTGAGACAACAATCCCAAAAAACCAAAGGTGCATCTAACCTGGCTTTGGCCGATTTTATTGCGCCTGCAGATTCAGGTAAAACCGATTATATCGGTGCGTTTTGCGTAACAACCGGATTTGGTGTCGATGAATGGGCAGCCGAATTTGAAAAGAACCATGACGATTATAATTCGATCATGCTAAAAGCGTTGGCCGACCGGCTCGCGGAAGCTTTCGCTGAATATTTACATGAGAAAGTGCGAACTGAAATCTGGGGTTCTACTCCCAATGAAAATCTGCCGAAGCAGTCACTTATTGACGAAGAGTACATCGGCATCAGGCCAGCTCCGGGTTATCCGGCATGTCCCGATCACCTCGAAAAACCCACGATTTGGAAATTGCTGGACGTCGAAAAAAATATCGGCGTGCGACTGACCGAAAGCATGGCGATGTGGCCGGCGTCATCCGTATCGGGATATTATTTTGCGCATCCGCAAAGCAAGTATTTCGGACTCGGGAAAATAAAAAAGGATCAGGTGGCCGATTATGCGAAACGCAGGAATATTCCAACTGAGAGCGCCGAAAAATGGCTGGGGCCAAATTTGGCCCCCTAACCCCCGAAGGGGGATTTCTTACCCGATACAAGTTCCCCCTCTGGGGGCTAGGGGGCCGCACGCCCAAAAACATACACAAATGAAAGTAACAGAACACATTCAGAATGCCAACGGAAAATCATTGTTCTCATTTGAGATTTTGCCGCCGTTAAAAGGACAAAACATCCAATCGATCTTTGACAGCATCGATCCACTGATGGAGTTCAAGCCACCGTTTATCGACGTGACTTATCACCGCGAGGAATACGAATACAAAGAACTCGAAAACGGTTTACTTGAAAAGAAAGTTGTCAAAAAGCGACCGGGAACGGTCGGGATTTGCGCGGCGATCCAGAACAAATATCAGGTCGATGCGATTCCGCATATTTTATGTGGCGGGTTTACCAAAGAAGACACCGAAAATTTTCTAATCGACATCGATTTCCTCGGAATAGACAATGTGCTGGCCTTGCGCGGTGACGCGATCAAAAGCGAGATTTATTTTAAACCTGAAAAAGAAGGCCATCATTTCGCGACTGAATTGGTATCACAAATTTCGAATTTGAACAAAGGAATTTATCTCGACAACGACCTGCAGAATTCCAGCAAAACGAATTTTTGCATTGGTGTGGCGGGTTATCCTGAGAAACACATGGAAGCGCCAAGTCTCGACAGCGACATTTATTTCCTGAAGCAAAAGATTCGCCACGGGGCCGAATATATAGTTACTCAGATGTTTTTCGACAACAAGAAATATTTTGATTATGTCGACCGTTGCCGCAAAGCCGGTATAACAATCCCGATTATTCCGGGCTTGAAGCCATTATCTACAAAGAAGCAATTGAACCAGGTCCCGCATCGGTTTAAAGTTGATTTACCCGACGATTTGATTATGGCGGTAGTGCGGGCCAACGATGCCGACGCGGTACGCCAGGTTGGTATCGAATGGTGCATTGCGCAAAGCAAAGAGCTGATTGCTGCCGGAATCCCGGTGCTTCATTATTATTCAATGGGAAAATCGGAGAATATCCGCGAGATCGCAAAGGCTGTTTTTTAGGTTTTTTCATCGGCCGGAATATTACTCTATATTTGCAGCAAACGTATTTTTGGGCATGTCGAAATTCTCACTTCTTATTTTACTGATGACATTGTCGGCATTTGCTCAGGAAAAGCGTGAAACCTTTAGCGTTGATGCCGATTATTTTCGCGGCAACATCTACAAACACACCGAGTACATCAGCCATTTGATCACCGGTCATCCCGATGGCGTATTGCTGAGTTTCAACAAACAGACATACGGCGACAAAGAATGGCAGCAGTCTTATAATTATCCTGATTACGGAGTTTCATTACAATATCAGAATTTCGAGAGCGAAGCGCTTGGTGAAAGTTTTGCCGTGGGCGTACATTACAATTTCTATTTCCTGAAACGGCATCTTGTCTTCAGGATTTCCCAGGGAATCGGCATGGCGACAAATCCGTATGACAAGGAAACCAATTACAAGAATAACGCGTTCGGTTCGAAGTTTATGAGCAGCAACCTGTTTATGCTGAATTATAAAAAAGAAAATCTCGTAGGAAGATTTGGCGTGCAGGGCGGACTGATATTTGCTCATTTTTCCAACGGCCGGATCAAGTCGCCTAACAGCGGAATAAATACCTACGCCATCAATGTGGGCGTAAATTATAATTTATCCGACAAACTCGCATATGTAAAATCCGATTCGATTCAGATGAAGGATTACCGCGAACCAATCAGGTATAACCTTGCTTTCAGAACAGGTGTCAGCGAAAGCCAGGTCACCGGCAGCGGACAAAAACCGTTTTATCATATTTCTGTTTATGCCGATAAACGCCTGGGGAGAAAAAGCGCATTGCAGTTTGGCACCGAACTTTTCCTATCGCGATATTTGAAGGAATTTATCCGATATTCATCGATCGCGTTCCCCGACAAACCTTATCTTGATCCTGAAACCGATTATAAACGGCTGAGCGTTTTCGCGGGCCATGAATTGTTTGTCAACCGGCTTACGATTGAAGCTCAGGTCGGTTATTATGTTTACAAACCGTTTAAATATGAAAGCGATCTGTATCAGCGCGTCGGGGCGAAATATTATATCACGCCGCAGATTTTTACGGGCGTGTCGCTAAAAGCCCACGGTGGCCGCGCCGAAGCGTTGGAAGTTGGTTTAGGAGTCAGATTATGAAAAAACTTGGCATTTTAATTTTGGTAATTTTCTGTGCTTCATGCGGATTGTCGGATGAGTGCATTAAAAGCAGCGGAACGCGGCAAATGCGCGATGTTGAGGTGGGCGCGTTCGAGAACATCTATGTGTATCCCGGGATTGCGCTGGTGGTTACGCAAGGCGATCAATATGAGGTAAAGGTCGAAGCCGGCGAAAATTTCATCGATCAGATAAGTGTTGAGGTTGACGGAAATTCGTTGATACTAAAAGACGAAACCGGCTGCAATTGGGTGCGTGATTACGGGCAGACAATAGTTCATGTGACAGCGCCAAACCTTGTCGAAATCTATTCAAATACTGAACAGACGATTCGGTCAAATGGCGTACTGTCTTACCCGATGCTACGACTTTACTCGATGGATTTTTTTGGCGGAGTCGGGACGGGAGATTTCCATATCGAAGTGGATAACAATCAGCTTGTTGTCCAGAGCAATCATGTGTCGGCGTTTCATATTACCGGCTCGACGCAACAACTGCTGCTGAGTTTTTACAACGGCAACGGCCGCTTTGAGGGCGCCGATTTCCTGGCAAATGAAATTATTGTATTCCACCGCGGCGCCAACGATATGATCATCCATCCGGTCGAAACTTTGTCGGGTGATATTTACGGGACTGGGAATGTAATTTCAGTAACGCAGCCGCCAAATGTTAATGTAACTCAGCACTATACAGGCACATTGATTTTTGATTAAATCATTTTCTGGGCGCGCCCCTGCGGGTCAGGCTCTCGGCTTTATCCCTTCGCTTCGCTGCGGGGATACCGCCTCCATCCTTCGCGCAAACCTGTCATTAAAACCTACTTCTTGGTCATTTCCCTGAAAATCGCTTCCAGGTTTTTGTTTTTCTGATTTAGCTGAAGTGTCTTCAATCCGTTGTCGTGCGCGAAATCGAATACGACCGGCCGCATGTCTTTGTCGGATGAAAAGGTGAGCTCCCAGGTGTTGTCGAAGGTGTTGGTCCAGGCTTTCAGATGTGGGATTTTGGAGACCGCTTCCTCTTCGATACGGTAATCGAATTCGACTTCGATGACTTGCTCGGCAACCGACTTCAAAATATTCAGCTTTTTATCGGTGACGATTTTGCCTTCGTTGATGATGATCACGCGGTCGCAGATTGCCTCGACTTCCTGCATGATATGGGTCGATAAAAACACTGTTTTGTCTTTCCCGGCGTTTTTGATCACGCTTCTTATTTCTACGAGTTGGTTAGGGTCAAGGCCGGTGGTTGGCTCATCGAGGATCAACACGTCGGGATTGTGAAGGAGAGCGCTTGCGAGCCCGACGCGCTGGCGGTAACCTTTCGATAGTTGGCCGATTTTTTTATGGCTTTCCGATGTGAGCCCGGTAAGTGCTATCATTTCTTCGATTCGCGACTTCGGGACTTTATAAACGTCGGCATTGAATTCGAGGTATTCGCGAACGTACAGGTCGAGGTACAGCGGATTGTGTTCTGGCAAATATCCAACCGATTTCTGCACCGCTTTTTGTTGTGTGTTGACATCGCTACCGTTGACGATTGCCGTTCCTTCGTCGGCGCTCAGGAATGTTGTCAGGATTTTCATCAGTGTCGATTTGCCGGCTCCGTTTGGCCCGAGGAAACCCACGATTTCCCCTTTTGCGATTGAAAAGGAGACATTGTCCAGCGCCTTTTGGCTGCCGTAACTCTTTGAAATATTGCTGACTTCTATCGACATTTGGATGGTTTTGAGCAAAAATAGCAAGTAATTGACAGATGTTGGCAGGCAAAGGGATTTTTTTAAGACATAGTAAAAGTTTAAATTTGTAACAAATTGGCTTCATGGAACAAGACGCGTCTATTCGAAACTGGCTCACCGATCAGAAATTGTCACATCCGTTGTTGATCGCGGGTCCGTGCAGCGCCGAGACGGAAGTACAGGTTCTCGCCATTGCGCGGCAATTGAAAGACAGCGATGCTACGATTTTTCGGGCAGGAATCTGGAAGCCGCGAACGCGCCCCGGCGGATTTGAAGGCGTGGGTGCGATCGGACTCAAATGGCTG
>JADMKR010000211.1 GCA_015478765.1 Flavobacterium sp. | reverse complement strand
TAGCAATTCCACATGAAATCCGCATATAAAATTAACCGAAACTGCTCTTTATAGATCATCGTCTTCTTCGCTAGTATTTGGTTCCTCCGGGCGTATGCGCGTGTCGTCGTCAAAGCTTTCGTCACCGGCGCGGTCCGATAGTGTTCCGCTACGCGGGTCGCCAATCTGTCTTCCGGCGCCAATGTCCGATACGGGCTTGTGTGGCTTGCCAATACCGGTTTCTTCAGTCGTGGGTTTTTTCTCGTTGCTCATTATACGATTTTTATTAAAGGTATGAATTAGTTCCATCAACAAATATTTATCCGATCGTTTGTTTGACCAATATGGCAATTTTGTAAAAGCGGCCGACACAGATTTGCGTACTTTGTCACAAAAAAACAGACTATGGAAGAGACACATCAGGTGAGCGTCAAGAAAAGTCGGAAACCACTGTATATTTCTTTAACCATTTTAATCGGATTGGTGTTGGGTTATTTTTTAATTCCGGATATGCGCAACTGGCTCGACGAGGCCTGGAGCGTACTGACAAGCGGGAATGAGCAGCGAATACAGGATTGGGTTGCCAATTTTGGCTGGTTCGGGCCTGTACTGATCGTGATCGCTATGGTTGCTCAGATGTTTCTGGTCGTGATCCCTTCCTGGTTACTGATGTTGGTTTCCGTGCTCGCGTACGGTCCGTATTGGGGAAGCCTGATCGTTTTGATCGCAATATTTACGGCCTCTTCTGTTGGTTATTTCATCGGCCGGTATTTCGGGCCGGCCATTGTGGATAAATTGCTCGGCAAAAAAACAGAGGACAAAATCGCTGATTTTCTTGATCAGTACGGAATTTGGGCAATAATCATTACCCGACTCAATCCCTTATTGTCTAACGATGCAATCAGTTTGATGGCCGGGATTCTGCGAATGGGATACTGGAAATTCATTGGCGCCACAATGGCCGGGATAACACCGCTTATAATTTATATCGCCGTCCTGGGCCAATTGACAAGCGGCTTCAAAACGGGATTGCTGTGGGGATCAGTAGTAAGCCTTGTGCTATTCGTCGGCTATGTGTGGTGGGATAAAAAACGGCGGAAGCAGCAAAATAAAAGCTAGTTCATTTGAATGTCTTTCGGTTTTCGGATCGAATTCGCGGTCTTCGAGCCAAATACTAACGCCTGAACCAACAAGGCAATTACCACCAGTACGCCAATTTCAAGTTGCAATGTAATCATCGAAAATTCGTAAATATCCCTGACCTGGTCAAGTTGGCTGCGAGCTTCTTTGATCTGAATTGCCGATAATAAAGGTAGGATTTGCAGCGCATTTTTGGTCAGTTGCTTTGCCTCAGTGATATCATTTCTGGACGACGCCCGCTCGAGGTCGCGGCAAATAAAATAAAATTTTCGAAAGTGGATTTGTTCCTCTTTTGTGAGAACGGTTGCCGAATACATTTCGTTTATTTCGCCTACATGCTTGAGCCGCCTGGAAATACCGTCGCGCTGCATGCGGGAATTGAGCATGTCGTCTTCCAGCAGAGCCAGTACTTCCTGCAAATGTTGGGAATATTGGAAAATATAACTTTCTACTACCAGCCGGTCATCATATATGGTAGCGATGGCACTCTGAATTTTTTCGGAATTCTTCTGCTCGCTGATATTTATCAATATCATTATGCCTAACACGACGGCCAAGGCAAGTGCTGCGGTAAGTTTTCCTCTGATGCTGTAAATCCATTCCATAAGCAGAACATATCGGGTTTAAAAAGCCAGACGCTCATCGATTTTATTTTCCCGACTGCAATTTACGGAAGATTATCCCTTATTGGCCATGTGCCGTTTTTTTGATTTTCAGACAGTACTATCGTTTGGCGATTTTAATGATTTCAGTATTGTTTCCGTTTGCAATCTGCATTATGTAAATACCCGGCTGAAGTGAAGTCGCCAATGTTTGGACACCGGTCACCGAATCTGCTATACCGATTTTTTTACCCGAAAGATCGTATATCGAAAATTGCGAATTGCCATCATCACCCGTAATGGTGAAAAAGTCATTAAAAGGATTTGGGACGACTTTTATCTGCTGTGCTTCGAAAGCGGGCGTATCCAAATAGGCGATATTTTGAAAAGTATGATTGTCATAAATAGTTGCGCCGGAATTCTCATCAATCGAATTGGGCAGAATAAAACCTTGTATTAACAATGCATCCAGTAAGTCGGGAGCATAGCAGTCGCAAATAACGGTTTTCCAATTTGCGTTGTGCTGCTCATACGAATACACGGTAAACGATTCAAAGACAGCATTCAGCGCCGGATCCGATGTGACAATAACATTGGCCGCGTCGCTACCGGTTTGCGAGGCATCATTTATAAGCTTAATCCAAAGATAGTTTGCAAAAATTTCATATCCTGGTGTCAGCCTCGCACGGCCGATAACCGCACTGTACGCTTCAAGATCGGCGATCAGCGCACTCGCGTCGCAGGAGGGGCAGTCTATTAGTCCGCCGTCGACCAATTCCAATTCAGGATACGATAAAAACGTGGCCGAGCAATAATTGGATACATTATGGGCGGCAAAAATAGCGTTTAATCCGCTGTCATTGGATTCCGAACCGCATGAAGTCCAGCCGGTCATTATCGGATGACCCACCTGCGGTTGCACAAGCTCAATTTGAACTGTTGTCGACTGGGCTAAGACAGGAAGCCCGAACGCCAGAAAAAGT
>JADMKR010000210.1 GCA_015478765.1 Flavobacterium sp. | reverse complement strand
GCGATGTAGGTCGCTTGCCATTTTTTTATGCTATATTGCATCTTCCTTAAGGAAGATTTTTTTATTTTTACTAATTAATATTTGGAGCTATTCCCGCTTTTCGTTGCAATCTTTTACAGAATTTAAACCCGGTCTTTAAAGAATAATTTGTCTGGCTGTAAAAGGATTTCCACTGCAATCGGGGCTAGGGCCAAAGGGAGAGTTTAAAGTTTAAAGTTTGAAGTTTAAAGTTTGAAGTTGAGCGGCCACAACTTAAAAGAAATATAGAGTCTAAAAACTAACCCCCAAAATCCAAAACCCAAAATCCAAAATCCAAAACCCAAAACCCAAAACACTAACTCCTAACTCCTAACCCCTAACCCCTAACTCCTAACTCCTAACCCCTAACCCCATGAAATCACTCCTGATAGCCCTATTACTCACCACCGTATCATTCGCCCAAACCGATACCAAAACACAATATGACGCATTCATAAAAGAATTTGAAGCCTACCGCGACAATCCGCTGGTTTCGTCGGAAAACAGTACGCTTGTTCCTGCTCCTTGTGGCCAATATTCATTAAAGTATATGGTAAGCGGACAAGGTTTTGACGAAATCGTATCGGTACCGCCAGCGCGTAAATTGTGCGCCGACCTCAATCGTTTTGACCGCAGCAAAAATCCGGATCCAAAATCGGACTGGGAATATGAAATCAAACCTGTAGGTAATAGATATTACGTAATCCGCGGCCAGAAAAAAGGCGGCAACGGCGCACAGGAATTTTATTATTATGAGCACAAAACGAATAAATAGCAGCATTACCTAACGCTGCAGCCACCATAAACCTTTTATCCATTGCAAAAAGTTGTTTTGATTACAGGTGCCTCATCGGGAATAGGAAAAGCGATAGGCGAGTACCTTTACGATAAAGGTTTCATCGTTTACGGAACCAGCAGAAACCCCGACCGGATCATCAATTCGCCCTTTCCATTACTGGCATTGGACGTGCGAAACTGCGACAGCATACACGCTGCCGTAGCGCAACTAATTAAAGAAGAAGGCCGCATTGATGTAGTTATCAATAACGCCGGAATTGGGATTACCGGGCCACTTGAAGAAATACCCAGCAGTGAAATCCGCAATAATTTCGAGACCAACCTCTTTGGTCCGATCGAAGTGATGAAGGCCGTATTCCCGCAAATGCGCAAGCAGCGATCGGGTTTGGTGATCAACATCACATCGATTGCAGGCTATATGGGATTGCCATTCCGAAGCGTTTATTCGGCTTCGAAAGGAGCACTTGAACTAATCACCGAGGCGGTACGTATGGAAGTAAAACCATACGGAATTCAGCTGACGAATGTGGCGCCCGGCGATTTTGCAACCAACATTGCGGCCGGTCGCTATCATGCCCCGGTGCAAGGATCGGCGTACAGCACATATGCACCTAGTTTGCAGGAAATGAATAGTCACGTTGACTCGGGTAGCAATCCCATCCAAATGGCCGAAAAAATCTACAGCATCATTACGTCCCGCAATCCGCGGATACACTATAAAGTAGGCGCATTCATGCAAAAATTCTCCATAGTTTTAAAACGGATTCTGCCCGACAACCTCTACGAGAAAATGCTGATGAACCATTATAAACTGTAGCTTTGCCGCATTCTCTAATTCTGTCAATTAATCCTACAATTTTCAGCCCCGTGAAAAAAATATTTTTGTTCGTATCACTATTCTTATGTTTAAGTATCTCTGCACAGGATTCAACTGCCGTCAAAAAATCAACCGTATTTATTGATGTGCATGCCGGTCCCGGTATGCGTTTGGGCAAGCAGGCGCCGCCAGACAATAATTCCTATTACGGCAATTATTCGGGCGATGTCAGGAACGGTTTTCAGTTAGATGTATCGCTTTACCTGGAAGTGGTTCCGCGTCATTCGATGAGTCTCAAATACAATAAATGGAATAAAAGTTTTGGCATTCGTGGCGTCAATGAAGGCATGACCGACGACATTACACTTTCTTTTTACGGCATTGGTTACATGTTCACAAATCAGGAGATGGCGCATTCCATGTGGAGCGTTGAAGGCAGCCTTGGTTACATGACTTACAAGGATCAAATGAAGGTGGGAACCAATGAGATCAAGGTAACCGGCAACACTATAGGTGTATTTCTGGGAGGCGCTTACTATTTCAAGTTGTTCAAAGGCGTCTACTTAGGTCCGAAATTGAGTTTGCTGGTAGGCGGAATTTCAAAATTCAATACCGATGAACCCGGAATGACCCAAATTGAAACCGAGCAGCCTGAGAGCATGTCGAGGCTTGATATTTCACTCGGATTGCGATTCAAATTGTAAGTAGGTCGCTTCGATAAAATCGCATCTTCAAATTTGATTTATTAATCGTAATTTTGCGGCATTCCGCGGGTCGCGTTAGGGATAGAGGCAAGCACCGCGTGCAGCCGAAAGCCCGGCCAAAGGCAACGCCCAAATTGTAAACACACTAACTGTTATTATATGAAATTTTTTATTGACACCGCCAATCTCAACGAAATTAAAGCCGCGCAGTCACTGGGCGTGCTCGACGGCGTAACCACCAACCCGTCGCTGATGATGAAAGAGGGAATTACGGGCAAAAACAATATACTGAAACACTACGTAGATATCTGCAATTTAGTGGATGGCGATGTGAGTGCCGAGGTAAACGCGCTTGATTATGACGGAATGATTCGCGAAGGC
>JADMKR010000209.1 GCA_015478765.1 Flavobacterium sp. | reverse complement strand
CGTTGAGCTATATTTCTTTTAATGACTCTTTTTGCCACAGATTTACTTCGTCTGTTCGCTATGCTCGGGTCGCAGATCTTCGCAATTTTTTTAAACCATTAAGTGCATTTAGTTCGTTGAGCTATATTTCTTTTAATGACTCTTATTGCCACGAATTACTTCGTCTGTTCGCTATGCTCGGGTCACGAATTTTATCGGATTGCCATTTTTTGTAATGGAGCGAAGCTAAATTTCCAAATTGCCAAATTTTCAAATTATCACTTTCCCATAACCGCCGCCATCGGATTTGTTTTATCTTCAATTGAATAATCTTCCATTGTTGCGCCGGCCAACAATGCCGCTTCTGCTTCTTCTTCGCGTTTAATCTGCTGATCGATCATTCGCTGCAATGCTTCTTCCCGTTGCTGTTTATCTGATAATTCCTGTGCGATTTCTTCTTCTTTTTTGGTCACTCCAATGATGATCCCGAGTGAAATGCAGGTCATCCATATCGAACTTCCGCCGCTCGAAATCAGCGGTAATGTTTGTCCGGTGACCGGAAACAATTCGACAGCCACTGCCATATTTGTCAACGCCTGAAAAACGATTGGGAATCCTAGTCCGACAACCACAAGCTTGCCGAACAATGAATTGGCTTTATGTGCTGCAATCACAAAGCGAAAGAACAGCAACAGGTAGAGTGACATGACACCCAGGCCGCCGATGATTCCCCATTCCTCCACGATGATCGCGTAGATAAAATCGGATGATGATTGTGGAAGGAAATTTTTCTGCACGCTTTTACCTGGCCCCAGTCCGTAGATACCACCGGTCGCGATTGCGATTTTTGCTTTTTCGATTTGATAGTCGTCCTCATCGGGTTTGTCGGTTGTGAAATTTTCGATCCGGCTCATCCAGGTGTCCACGCGGTTCGGGAATGCATCGGGAAAGGCTTTGGCCACCAAAATGAAAAATGACAGCGCGACTATTCCTGCGCCTACGATTGTAGCGATGTATTTAAGCGGATATTGACCAACGAAAACCAGCATAATGACCATTGAGAACATCAAGGCTGCTGTTGAAAAGTTGGCCGGCAAAATCAACATAATAGTAATAAACACCGGAATCCACAGTTCCCAGAGCGAATTTTTGAAAGTCAGTGGTGTTTCGCGTTTTTTGGAAAGGTACCGCGCCACGAAAATCATCAGCACAATTGACGCGACGGTCGAAGTCTGGAATGAGATTCCGATGAACGGCACTTGTATCCACCGACTCGCATTGGCACCATCGATAATTGTTCCTTTGAGCAACGTGTACAACAACAGAAACCACACAATTGGCAAGGCGATTTTCGAGATTCCGCGGAAATAGTGATACGGCACTTTATGTACCCAATAAATCATGCAGAACCCGATGAAGATGTGCGCGAGGTGTTTCAGCAAATAGCTGATCGTATTGCCGGTGCCGTGATTTAAATAGGCGAGATTACTGCTTGCACTGAATACGGGCATAAATGAAAACAGCGCGAGCAGTGCCACGAATGACCATATCACTTTGTCCCCTTTTAAGTTGTATAACAGTTGTTTCATTTTTATTTCATTTTTGCTGCCGGCCCTAGCCCTGATCACAGCGGCATCCTTTTACTGTACTCAAATTAATGTTGTTTCCCGTATGCCGCTACAGTAAAAGATATAGCGGAGAGCAGGAATAAGCTCCTATAGATTATGCACCGCATTTTTAAACTGCTTGCCTCGGTCTTCATAGCTTTCGAACAGATCGAAACTTGCACAGGCCGGCGAAAGCAACACAGTGTCACCTTTTTCGGTTAGTCGCTGTGCCATTTTCACTGCGTCGTTCATCGAATGAACTTCGATCATGACATCGACCACATTACCGAAAGCATCGATTATCTTCTTGTTGTCCATCCCGAGGCAGATGATGGCTTTTACTTTTTCGCGTACCATGGGCATCAGTTCGGCGTAATCGTTTCCTTTATCGACGCCACCTACGATCCAGACCGTTGGCGTGCTCATGCTGTCAAGAGCATAGAATGTCGCATTGGTATTGGTCGCTTTCGAATCGTTGATGTATTGCACATTTTGGATCTTCAGGACCTTCTCCAAGCGGTGTTCGACCCCCTGAAAATTAGACAGACTTTCACGGATCGTTTGCTTGCGGATTTGCATCAGCTTGGCCACAGAAGTAGCCGCCATGGCATTCTTCATGTTGTGCTTGCCTTCGAGCGCGATGCTTTCGGTTTCCATTGTAAATTCTTCGTGGTCGATGTTGATTTCCATTTTGTTGTGTTTTATAAATGCGCCTTTGGTAAATGTTTGTTGGAGCGAAAAAGGTATTAATTGTGCTTGTATTTGATTTTTGCTGAGCCAGTCGGTGATCACCGGATCATCGGCGTCGTATATTAAAAAGTCATCTTTTGTCTGATTCATGGTTATGCGGAATTTCGCCGCTATATATTGTTCGTAATCGTAATTATACCTGTCGAGGTGATCTGGTGAAATGTTGGTTATTATGGCGATATGCGGACAATACTTATCGATTCCGTCCAACTGAAAACTGCTCAGTTCCAACACGTAATAATCATAGTCATCTGTGGCAACCTGCCAGGCAAAGCTCTTTCCGACGTTGCCACCAAGACCTACGTTTAGTCCGGCCGACTTTAACAAATGATAGGTCAGCATCGTAGTCGTCGTCTTTCCATTGCTACCTGTGATGCCGATGGTTTTCGCATTTGTGTACTGTGCTGCGAATTCAATTTCCGACATTACCGCAATGCCCTTTTCGCGGAGGTTTACGACTATTTCCGAAGTGTCTGGGATACCTGGACTTTTCATCACAACATCGGCGTTAAGTATCAGCTCCGGGGAATGTTTTTTTTGTTCCCATTTAATTCCGTTGATGAGCAGTACTTCTTTATAGGTATCTTTTATTTTTCCGGCATCGGAAACGAAGACATCAAAACCCTGCTTCTTGCCCAGGATTGCCGTTCCAACACCGCTTTCGCCGCCACCAAGTATTACGAGTCGCTTCATTACCTGAGTTTTAGTGTGACGATTGATAATATGGCCAATAAAATTCCGACGATCCAAAACCGAGTTACGATTTTGCTTTCGTGATACCCTTTTTTCTGATAATGATGATGCAGCGGCGACATCAGGAAAATACGGCGACCTTCACCGTAGCGTTTGCGCGTGTATTTGAAATAACTGACCTGCATGATTACCGACAGGTTCTCCATCAGAAATATGCCGCATAGCAGTGGCAACAAGAGTTCCTTTCGAACCGAAATCGCAAGAACGGCAATGATCCCGCCAATGGTAAGACTTCCCGTATCGCCCATAAAGACCTGCGCCGGATATGAATTATACCACAGAAAGCCGACCAGCGATCCGACGAAAGCAGCGATATACACCGTCATTTCGCCCGAATTGGGTATGTACATGATGTTGAGATAATTCGAGAATATTATGTTACCCGAAACGAATGTGAATATGCCCAAAGCGAGTACCGATATTGCCGAGGTTCCTGCAGCAAGCCCGTCGATGCCATCAGTTAAATTTGCGCCGTTGGAAACTGCCGTAATAATGAATATAACAATGGGTATGAAAATCAGCCATGCCAGGTCACGGTAACCTTCGCCGGTCCACGCTAACAAATCGGCGTAATCGAGCTCGTTGTTTTTGGTAAAAGGTATGGTCGTCACCATCGATTTTTCTTCAATAGGTGATTGATAAATAACATTTTCCGTCTGATTTATATTGATGCTCTTCAGGTTTGACACATCGCGAACGGTGACGCCGGGATCGAAATATAAAACTGCCCCAACAATTAATCCCAGTCCGACTTGACCTATCACTTTAAAAACACCTTTTAAACCCTGCTTGTCTTTTTTGAAGATTTTAATGTAATCGTCAATAAATCCGATGGTGCCCATCCACAAAGAGGTGACAATAAGGAGTACGATGTAAATATTGTCGAGTCGTGCGAGCAGTATCACCGGGATTAAAGTCGAAATTATTATGATCAAGCCACCCATTGTTGGCGTACCGGCTTTTTGTGTTTGTCCTGCCAAGCCCAGTTCGCGAACGGTTTCGCCAACTTGCTGATTGCGCAAAAAATTGATGATCTTCTTTCCATAAATAGTCGAGATCAATAGCGACAACATAACTGCCAGTGCCGATCGGAAAGTGATATACTGAAATACACCCGTTCCAGGAACATTGAGTGTTTCGTTTAGGTATTCAAAAAAGTAATACAGCATATCGTTACTTATTAAGTTGGATCAAATACTCCCGCACTATCTGCATATCATCAAAGTCATGACGAACCCCTTTAATTTCCTGGTAAGTTTCGTGGCCCTTGCCGGCAATAAGGATAATATCGTTGGGATTAGCCAATTGGCATGCGACCTTAATTGCCTGTCTCCGATCGGTTATGGCTATCGTGCGTCGTTGATGCTGTGCTTGTACGCCGGCTTCCATCTGTGCGATTATGTCGTCGGCATGTTCAGACCGCGGGTTGTCGGACGTCAATATTAACTTAGTGCTTAAACTCGAAGCGATGTCGGCCATAACAGGGCGCTTAGTTGTATCTCGATCGCCGCCGCATCCAACGACCGTAATCAATTGTTCGTTTTTCGTACGGATGTCGTTTATAGTTTTGAGCACATTTTCGAGCGCATCGGGTGTGTGGGCATAGTCGACGATGGCCGTTACATTACTATCGGAAACCACAAACTGGAATCGGCCGGAAACACTTTCAAGCTCCGACATCAGTCGCAAGACTTCGAACGAATCAAGGCCAAGCTCCACTGCCGTACCGTAGATTGCCAGAAGATTATACGCATTAAAAGTGCCTATTAAACGAACCCATACTTCGTTGTCATTGATTTTAAGCAACAATCCTGAAAGTTGGTTCTCCAGAATCTGCGCGCGATAATCGGCGTAGGATTTTAGAGCATAGGTGATTTTTCGGGCCGATGTGTTTTGTAACATCACCGTGCCGTTTTTATCATCGGTGTTAACAAGCGCAAAGGCAGTTTTTGGCAACTGATCAAAGAACAATTTTTTCACGTCGCGATATTCTGCGAAACTTGCGTGATAATCTAAATGGTCATGTGACAGATTAGTGAAGATGCCCCCTGCAAACGTCAATCCTTCGGTGCGTTTTTGATGGACACCATGTGAGCTGACTTCCATAAAACAGTAATCGACGCCGGCCGCGACCATTTCGCGCAAGTATGAATTGATGGTCAGTGAATCGGGAGTGGTATGTGTGGCTTTGTGCTCGGTACTGTCGATCATGATTTTGACAGTAGACAACAATCCGACCTTATATCCCGCCTTGCGAAATAGCTGATATAATAATGATGCAACCGTAGTTTTTCCATTGGTTCCGGTAATTCCTACCAATTTCAATGACTGTGACGGATTTTCGTAGAAATTGGCCGACATGAATGCCAGCGCGGAATTGGCACTTTTTACCTTCACGTAAGTGATGTTTGACTGAAGTACGTCGGGCATTGTTTCACACACAATTGCCGATGCTCCTTTTTGGATAGCGGTGTCGATAAAAGCGTGTCCATCGGATAATGTCCCGCGAATGGCGACAAAGATATCTCCGGCACCTACCTGCCTTGAATCGAATTTGATGCCGCTGCTCATCATCTCGGTGGTTCCTTTCACCGATTCGATAGCCACTTTATATAATATGTCTTTTAATAACATCAGGATAATTCAAGTATTATGGTGGTATTTTCATCAATGGGTTGTCCGGGTTGGAGTGATTGCTTTCTCACCTTCCCTACTCCGATCGCCCGTACTTTCGCCCCCAGCGTTTCGAGCAGGGCGACAGCGTCCATTCCGGCCATACCTTTCACATTGGGTACGACATCAATATTTTCAATGTTCTGCGCCAGGAATTTGTTATAATTGCCTTCCTGTTTGATGTTCTTCAGGTTCAAATCCTTGATTTCGTTCATCGAAGGCGCATCGGTGAAAATTTTCTGTGCAATACGTTTAAAAACCGGTCCGGCTACATCGGCACCGTAATAATTATTTCGCGATGTGTTGGGTTCATGAACAACCACAATACATGAATATTTTGGTGCATCGGCAGGGAAATACCCGACGAATGAAGAAATATAATGCAGTGACTCGCCGTCCTTCCGATTGTAGTTTGCCTGCGCAGTACCGGTTTTCCCTGCCATCGAGAAATCTTTGGAGTAGAGCTTCATACCGGTTCCCCGTTTAACTACATTGGCCAAAACATCCTGAAGCTTGGCTACCGTTTCCGGTGAACATATTTGCGGATTGATGACTTCGGTATCGAACTTTTTGATGGTACGGTTCCATTCGCGTATTTCGGATACAAATTGCGGCTTCACCATTTTACCGTTATTGGCAACCGCGTTGTAATAAGTGAGCGTCTGCAATGGCGTAATAGAAACTCCGTATCCGAAAGCCATCCACGGAAGTGCAATTGCGCTCCAATTCTTATCGCCCGGTTGCGGGATGTAAGGCGCACCTTCCCCCTGAAACGGCAGTCCCAATTTTGAATTCAGGCCGTACTTGTTTAAATTCCCAACGAATTGCTTCGGATTATCTTTGTAAGCTTCATAAACCGCCCGAACAACAATTGTATTTGACGACAACTCGAAGGCGCGGCCCAACGATATCTTCCCGTAACCGCCTTCCTTGGAGTCGCGCACTTTCTTACCGAAATAGGTAATTATGCCTTTTTCACTATCGTAGACAGAACTGGTGTCGGCTTTCTTATCATCCAGCAACGACATCAGATCGGCAAGTTTGTACGTCGAGCCAGGTTCGTGCGATTCGGCTATAGCGTAATTGGTAGTTTCATAATATGAACCGTCTTTAGCGCGGCCCAGGTTAGAGATTGCCTTGACATGCCCGGTTGCGGTTTCCATCACCACCACGCAACCGTGATCTGCTTCGAACAATTCCAGTTGTTTCAGCAGCGCATGATGCGCAATATCCTGCACATAAACATCTATTGTCGAAACAATATCGTAGCCGTCCTGAGGATCAACTTCGTTTATATCGCGGATAGGTTTCCATTGGCCTTTGGCGATTTTTTGCTTAAGAACTTTTCCATCCTTACCGTTCAGATACTCGCGGAAAGCCCATTCGATACCTTTGCCGTCACGTTTTCCGTCGTGACGAATTCGGTCATAGCCAATGGTTCGCTCGGCAATTTTGCCAATAGGATGCTCGCGCACTGTTTTTTGTTCCGTGATCAACCCACCTTTATAAGTGCCGAGGCTAAATAGCGGGAATTTCTTGATGCGCATATAATCGGTGTAGCTTAAACCGCGGGCAAGCAGGTAATACCGATTCTTCGAGGAGCGTGCTTTCCTCAATTGCGAATGATAATAAGCAGAAGGTTTTCCCAGCAGTATCTCCAACGAATCTGACAAAGGCTTGATATTTTTTTCGAAATTTTCAGCTGTTGGCGCAATCGCATCAAACCGGATGGTGTAATTCGGGATGGATGTCGCCAGCAAACTGCCATCAGACGAGTAGATGTTGCCTTTATTGGCTGGAATCACGAAGTTCTGGACTGTACGATCTTTCGCTATTTTGCGGTAGTAATCGCCTTCCACCCATTGGATATTGGTAAGTTTGACAATAATTCCGGCCGCCATAAGAAAGATCACAAATGCAATCAGGTAAATTCGATAGGAGATATTTTTTTCTTCTACGGCCATATTTTTTCGAGGAAGGATTTTTCTTTTATTGATTTAACTTTAATTTTTTGTGGCGGAACCGACGACGGGTAAATACCTTTCGCCTCCATTTTTCGGGACACAGTCGATTCCATTTTCAACTTCATGAGTTCCGAGCGCCGATCTACAAATTCCGACCGAAGCTCCTTCACTTCGCTGGTCAATGCGATTATTCGAAAAACCTTGCGTTCGTATTGCTGTGTATTGGCAATCATTATAATGGCGAGTACTATCAAAAAAACGATGAAGCGCCAGTTTTTGGTCGCGTCTTCGTTAATCAGGAACCGGGCTTTCAATATGCTGTATACACCGTGCTTCATTATCAGACTTTTTCGGCAATGCGCAGTTTTGCGCTGCGCGCCCGATTATTCATTTTTATCTCGGCTTCATCGGGGACGATCAATTTTCCGATTGTTTTGAAAGGCACCGAAAAATTTCCGAAGAAATCGCGTTCCGGCTCACCTTCAAACATGCCATTTTTGATATATCTTTTTACCAACCGGTCTTCAAGCGAGTGATAAGAAATTACGCTTAAACGGCCGCCGGGTTTTAAAATCTCGAGCGACTGCTCCAAAAACTCTTTAAGCGCATCCATTTCCTGATTCACCTCGATACGGATTGCCTGATACATTTGCGCCAGGATTTTGTTGCTTTTATGCGCAGGAAGAAACCGACTGAGAACCGTTTTCAATTGCTCAGTATTTTTGATGGGCTGTTGAGCGCGCGCTTCCAGAATCACCCGGGCAATGGCCGGTGCATTTTTTAATTCTCCATAATCCAGAAAAACCCGACGCAAATTTGCCTCATCGTATTCATTGACCACCTTGTAGGCATCCAAAGTATCTTTTTGATTCATCCTCATATCGAGACCTGCGTCGAAACGGGTTGAAAAACCGCGTTCAGCCACATCGAACTGATGTGAAGAAACACCCAAATCGGCCAGGATGCCATCCACCGCCCGAACATTATGAAATCGCAGGAACCGTTTAATGAATCGGAAATTCTCATTTATAAGAACGAATCGGTCGTCGGCAATCGCATTTGCCAATGCGTCGTGGTCCTGATCGAATGCGAATAATTTTCCGTCAGGCCCGAGTCGCTTTAGGATTTCGCGCGAATGACCTCCGCCGCCAAAAGTGACATCGACATAGATCCCGCCGGGCTGGATATTCAATCCGTCGACGGTTTCGTGAAGCAGAACAGGATTATGATATTCCATTATCGTCATTTATTGAACCCATTACGTCTTCGGCCAGATCGGCAAAATCAACTTCGCTGTTATCAAGCGATTTCTCATACATTTCCTTATCCCACACCTCAACGATATTGACTGCCGATGACAGCACTATATCCTTATCTATATGCGCAAACGATGTGAGATCTTTGGGTACTAGCAACCTGCCCAGCGCGTCAATTTCAACTACTTTCACACCGGCCGTAAACCGGCGGATAAAATCGTTGTTCTTCTTTACGAATCGGTTTAGCTTATTGATTTTAATCATCATCGCGTTCCACTCTGCCATCGGATACAATTCCAGACACGGCTGAAACACCGACCGTTTTAGAACAAAACCGTCCTGCAACGAGGCGGCCAGCTGCTTTTTAAGCGGCGCAGGCAACAATAGCCGACCTTTGGCGTCGACCTTGCACTCATATGTCCCGACAATTGCATTCAAAAGCATAGCTGTTATGGTTACGAGCAAAAATAGAAAATATATTACCACATTTTACCACAATATACCACTTTGTTGATAAGTTTTACCACTTCCGATCATAATCACGGCAGGCAGATACATACTCGTATTCAGCCATTTATTGGCCGATTCGTAAAAAACTGTTAAGATTTTGAGTTGAAATAAATATAATTGAAGAGTTTAGCTGAATTAGTGCAAGAACCGCAACTTGTTAGCTGAAAAAATTTTTACATGAAAACCCGCCTTACTTTGTAATTTGTTGACAATCATTCGAATAAGAACCAGTACCAAAATTTTGACAAATAATGCCGCATCACAATCATTTTCCTGATAAAATCATATATTTGTCACTATCCGAAACTGCGCCGTTACATGGACGAACATTTAGTAAAAGAAGGCAAATACAAATATTTTGAAACCGGCGAGGGAACGCCCATAATTATCCTTCATGGATTGATGGGTGGGCTTAGCAACTTTGGTGGGGTATCGCAATATTTCCCTTCCCAGGGCTATAAAGTGGTAATCCCCGAACTGCCCATTTACACACAAAATATACTCAAGACGAATGTCAAGGCCTTTGCTAAATACGTGAAGGATTTCATCACCTATAAAGGTTTTGAACGGGTTATTCTTTTAGGAAATTCACTCGGAGGTCACATCGCTTTGTATCACACCAAAATGTATCCCGAAAAAATGCTCGGACTGGTGATAACCGGTAGTTCAGGTTTGTATGAGAGCGCAATGGGTGACAGTTATCCGCGCAGGGGTGATTATGACTATATCCAGAAAAAGGCCGAGGATGTGTTCTACGATCCCAAGATTGCCACTAAGGAAATCATCGACGAGGTTTACGGCATGGCCAACGACCGGATCAAGTTGATCAAAACCCTTACGATTGCCAAAAGCGCCATCAGGCATAATATGGCTAAAGACTTGCCGAAAATGCATGTCCCAACCTGCATCATCTGGGGAAAAAACGACAAGGTTACTCCGCCTGAAGTCGCTGAGGAATTCCACCATTTGCTGCCCAATTCTTCTTTATACTGGATCGACAAATGTGGACACGCACCCATGATGGAACATCCGGACGAATTCAACAAGTTAATGCACGAATGGCTTAAAAAGGTTAATTTATAACCAAGCGATTGCTAATCCTGACGGATAGGTTTTACGTACCTTTGCAAAAACCGATGCCATGAAAATCAATACAGCCGAATTTATCATCAGCAATTCCGATGTCAGCAAATGCCCGACAGAGATGTTGCCCGAATACGCTTTTATCGGCCGCTCGAATGTGGGAAAGTCGTCATTGATAAACATGCTGACCAATCATAAAAACCTGGCAAAAACATCGGGCCGACCGGGCAAGACGCAGCTCATCAATCACTTTAAAATTAACAACAACTGGTTTCTAGTCGATCTACCGGGGTATGGGTATGCCAAAGTCTCCAAAAAAACCAAGTCGGTTTTCCAGCAATTCATCACCGATTATTTTGAGAAACGCGAGCAGATGGTTTGTGCTTTCGTATTGATAGACATCCGCCATGAAGCCCAAAACATCGACCTTGAATTTATGGCTTATATGGGAGAAAGTGAAATTCCATTCTGCATCATTTTTACCAAAGCCGATAAGATCAGCAAGACCAAAATCGATTCACATATCGCAGCCTACAAAAAGCAACTTTTGGCGAATAACTGGGCCGAAATGCCCCATTATTTTGTGACTTCGTCAACTGACGGACTCGGCAAGGAAGAATTGTTGAGTTATATCGATGAAGTAAATCAGGAGATTTTTTCGAACAACTCACCTATTTAATCAGCTCCATTTTCTCGGCAAAATACTCACAGAAATCCTTCATCGTGTCGGCCATTTTTTCATCATTGGTGGCGCGCTGGAACGTATCCGACATGGCAACCAACGTTTGATGGAAGAATTTTTTCATCTCATCGACCGGCATGTCTTTGGTCCACAAGTCAATTCGAAGGGTTTCCTGGGCTTTGCTATCCCAAATCGACAGCATGATCGCTTTGGCGGCTTCGGCGGTTACGCCGCCATCAGGAGCGGTCCACTGGATCTTTTCAGGGACGCGGTTTTCGTCGAGTTCGACGTTGAATTTTATTTCTGAAGTGATATTCTTACTCATTCCGTTTTGGTTTGTATCGCGATTTTTCAAATAGCTCTTTTTCTTCCATCGCCAGCATTTGCTGCAAAGTTACTTCATTATTTTTCATAAACGAACGCACGATCTGCCATCCAACCCACGTTCCCACCCGACCAGGCGACTCGTTATCGACGTCGAGGTAGAACTTGGAGAACGGCGCCATCGTGATAAAACGGGCCATTAGCTTTTGATCGGAATTGTAAAGAAGCGCATTATCCACGAAATATCGCCACATATAACCTTCGTTTTCAGCAACCCATGCGATTTGCTCGGGCGTGTATCCGATTTTTTCAGCATCGCTGTGCTCCGGAAGCAGCTTATCTTTGAGATATAACACTTTACCTGCGTAAACCATTTGTGCCAACAAAGTATTGGCCGATGGCGGCGCGACACGTCGCTGCGCAAATGACGAGACAACATCGGGCATCATCTGCCTTTTGTCAAAATTCTGCCGGATGTATTCGGGAAATTCGTTGGCGTAAAACTTATGGTCTCTGCCAAGGTAAAGTTCCAGTGAGATCAGCAACAGGCTGTCGGCCAATATTGCCTTATTGTGATAATCCATTTCGGAAATCACGGTGATAACCCTGGGCGCTTTGACTTCGGGATAATAATATTTGATGTGTTTAAACAGTGTCTCGATTTCCTGCGTTTGCTCACTGAAATCGGGATAGGTTTTCTTAACTTCGGAATACAGTTCCTGCCATAACGGGTCCTGCATTTTATCGGTCCACACCTCGTTGGGCGTTTGCGGCGGGAACAAATATGGATACTTTTGCTGGAGTTGGCCCAAATCGGACGGTTTGGCTTCGAAGAACGCTTTATCAAATCGCTCAACCTCAACTGAAACCGGGATTTCGTCGATTTCTTTCTCGGTTTTCGATTTTTTGTCGCACGCAAAAAGGACAAAAATTAGTGCTAATACTGTAAGTTTGTTGATCATTTGTTGGTTAATTTAGCCCGGATAGAAGCAGAAATCCTTTTGTGGTTTTCATAAACCGCAAAAGATTGACGCGGATAGCCGGAAAAAGCTCCTGAAAAATCACTGCAAATATACGCTTCACAAGCCTATTAAAACTTTAATTTATGCCTAAAAAAAGTACAATTGACGCCGAGAAAGTGAATATTCACATCGTAAAATGGCTCAAGGACTATGCGTTAAACGCAAAAGTAAACGGATTTGTTATAGGGATTTCGGGCGGAGTGGATTCGGCCGTGACTTCGATGCTTTGTGCACAAACCGGACTGCGGCTGGTATGTGTCGAAATGCCCATTCACCAGGATCAGAAACAGGTTACGCGCGCGCGTACGCACATTACTCAGTTAAAAGAGCGATTTACCAATGTGGAAAGTTTTGAATCGGATTTGACCGATGTTTTTGATACGTTCCAAAAAAATGTACCAACTACCGACAATGATGCCCAGGTAAATTTGGCGTTCGCCAATGCACGCGCCAGGCTCCGAATGACGACATTATACTATTATGCCGGATTGCACGGATTGCTGGTGGCCGGAACCGGAAATAAAGTCGAGGATTTCGGAGTCGGTTTTTTTACAAAATATGGCGATGGCGGTGTTGATTTGAGTCCGATTGCCGACTTAATGAAGTCGGATATTTATGCCTTGGGTGCCTATTTACAGGTGGATTCTTCGATTTTAAATGCGGCGCCAACGGATGGATTATTTGGCGATGACCGCACCGATGAAGATCAGCTGGGAGCCAGTTATGACGAGTTCGAATGGGCGATGCAGTACGCGGCATCGGGCGGTCAGCAGGCATTGACCGATCGTCAGGCGGAAGTGCTTGCAATTTACAAAAGGCTTCACGCGGCCAACTTACATAAGATGAATCCGATACCGGTTTGTATTGTTCCAAATGAATATTTGTAGCATAAAAAATTTTTTGATTGCGTAAATTATAATTTGTTAACTTTACTTGCCCCGGATTGATAAACAATTATAAAAATTCCTGATTATGATAAATGTTTGTCTCGCGGATAATTATCCGGTTGTACATTTTGGGGTCAAATCCTATTTTAGAGATCATGCCGAAATCAATGTAGTTTCCAATGTTGGGAACTTCTTTATGATAGCCGATGCACTAAAAAACAAGCCCATAGATGTTCTCGTACTCGATTTGGAACTTGACGGTTTAACCAGTATTTACGAAGTCAAGTCGATTATTAAAAATAATCCGTCGACTAAAGTTATAATTTTCACCACCTTATCAGAGCAGATTTATGCGCCCAATGCCATAAAATCGGGCGTATCCGGATTTGTGCATAAAAGCGCCAAGTTGGAAACCCTGGGAATTACCATTGGGAAAGTCCATCAGGGAACGATTGTTTTAAGTGATTCGATAAAGCGAAACCTTGCGCTGATCGCGAAGCAGAACAAAAGCGAGCGCTTATACCGAAAACTATCCAACAGAGAAATTGAAGTACTACGTTACCTCAGCGATGGTAAGAAAAATAACGAGATCTCCAAAATCCTGAACTTAAACGAAAAGACGGTAAGTACTTATAAATTAAGGCTGCTGACGAAACTCAATGTGACTAATTTGGTAGATTTGGTCAACAAGGCAAAAACCCTGGAAATCGTTTAATTATAGCGTGACATTACTCTTCCCAGTTTTTGTGAGAATGTATTGATGAGTTTGTAATAATCCATTGCCATTGATAAAGGCTCCGTATTGTCTGCATCGGGATGTTGCGCAATCTCACTTTTCAGTTCTTCGATGATTTTGTGCACCAGGTACCAGCGAATGGTGAGTATGGTTTCGGTGACATATTGCGCGATTGTATGATCTTTTTCTTTGACAATAATATTTTGTCCTTCCCAATTGTGCAATGTTTCGC
>JADMKR010000208.1 GCA_015478765.1 Flavobacterium sp. | reverse complement strand
TAAAGAAATAATTATGTCATTAAAATGAATCGAATAACCGACTTATTTAAAATACAGTATCCGGTCGTTCAAGCGGGTATGATCTGGAACAGTGGATGGAAATTAGCCAGTGCCGTCAGCAATGCCGGTGGTCTTGGGATCATTGGCGCGGGTTCTATGTATCCGGCTGTCCTGCGCGAACATATCCAAAAATGCAAAGGAGCGACATCCAAACCTTTTGGGGTGAATGTCCCAATGTTGTATCCCGACATCGATCAGATCATTCAGATAATTATTGAAGAAGATGTAAAAATTGTAGTCACCTCGGCAGGTAATCCTAAAACCTGGACCTCGTTGCTAAAAGAAAATGGTATTACGGTGGTACACGTAGTCAGCAGTTCTAAATTTGCATTAAAAGCGCAGGAAGCGGGAGTAGATGCGGTTGTTGCCGAAGGCTTTGAAGCCGGCGGTCATAATGGGAGAGAGGAAACTACAACTTTTACTTTAATTCCGATGGTTCGCGAGAAAATATCCATACCGCTTATTGCCGCGGGCGGCATTGCGACGGGTCGAGGCATGTTGGCGGCAATGGTGTTGGGCGCAGATGGTGTGCAGGTGGGCAGCCGCTTTGTCGCATCTGAAGAATCGTCAGCGCACGATAATTTTAAAAAGGTCGTGGTGCAATCGGCCGAAGGCGATACGCAGCTGACTTTGAAAGAGCTTGCACCGGTGCGTCTGATAAAAAACAAGTTTTACAACGACCTGATGGAATTATATGAAACCTGCCCCGATGCTGGTCAACTCAAAACTTTACTGGGAAGGGCACGTGCCAAACGGGGAATGTTTGAAGGTGATCTGGAAGAAGGTGAGCTTGAAATAGGACAGATAGCTGGCCTGATTCATGATATAAAACCAGCAGCTCAAATTTTAAACGATATCATTACCGAGTTTGAATCTGCCAAAGTGGAAGTTCCAAAAATCATATTTAATTGATACTATGTCAAAATTAAAGTTTCTCCTTGTTCTGATGCTTTTCTTCGTTGCTACGCACGTCGCGAGCGCACAGACGTATAAATTTATGGCCACGAGTTTTAGTGTTTTAGAGAAAAATCAAAAAGGAAAATGGGGCGAATGGTCCGATTTGGAAAACACGGCATTGATTATTTCGCTAGATACCAACAAAAATAGAATCGTTGTCTATTCGCAGGAAATTCAACTTTATAAGATTTTGGAGTACCATGAAAAAGAGGAAAGCGATATTAATCTCATTTATCCTTTCACGTGCCAAAATGATGATGGACAGTTGTTTACGATTTCAATTATAACCCGAAAAAATCAAAATAACCGCAAGCAAATGTATATTAATCACCCAGATGTGATACTGGTATACAACATAGAAAATCTTCCGGATCCAAAGCCATGATCGACCAAAAAAAAAATTCAACCCTACAATCGTACCAATTCTACTGGTTAAAATATTGTTAAGTACTTTGTTGATAATATTAATTATGTGGGTTTTACCTTTCCTGGATTTTATATAATATTAGCTTAATGCAAAAGTTGGTGAATCGCATCGCTTCACTCGCGCTGGTAAATCATACCCCTGCGCAGAATTTGGGGTGTTATATAAGCCAACAAATTTAGCTTATGAAAGTATTATTACTTAGACCATTTTTGTATATCACTTTTATTATGACGCTGCTGCTTTTGCCAACAACCGCGAAAGCCCAATGCCCTACAGTAACAAGCCCGAACCAGTCTTTCTGTGATTTAGAATCGCCTGTGGTATCCGATCTCAGCGCGGTGAATAACGGCGGCGGCATCGTTTGGTATGCAAGTGCGACGTCGACAACGCCCCTTTCGCCTACCACCGGGTTAAATAACAACCAGGTTTACTATGCCGACAGTACTAATGGTACATGTGGGCCACGTCCGAGTGTGACTGTGCAAATATATGGTGCGCCTACGGGATTGAACTTTCAGGGAGATTGTTTCGAAGATCCTTCTCAGGCTACGATTTCGCTGCTGGATGCTGTTGGAAATAATATCCAATGGTACGATGTTCCTTCAGGCGGCACACCTCTCGATCCCAATACTGTTTTAATAGACGGTACAATTTATTACGCCAGTCAGACAAATCCCGATACAGGTTGTGAAACCTCAAGATTATCTGTGTTTGTCAATAACGGACTTAATCCGGTGCCAACAGGCGACCCTATCCAGGAGTTCTGTTTATCGGGCAGCATACCCACGGTTGGCAATCTTGATGCCAGCGGAAATAACAATTGGTACCTGACTTCAACTTCGGCGGTGCCGCTTGCGTTATCAACACCTTTGGTCAATGGTCAGAGCTATTTTGCTACGACTGTCGATCCGCCATGTGAAAGTGTCACTAGACTTGAGGTAGTCGCGATATTGATCGATCCGACTGCACCCGGCGCAGGAGCTGGACTTGACGGACAAGTTATATTGTGCCAAAATGATGTAGGTTCAACGTTTAATTTGTTTTCCGAATTAGGTGGTGTTCCATCGACCAGTGGCACCTGGACCGGTCCGCTTGCAACTATGGGTGGTCATTTAGGAACGATAGATACATCGGTGCTCACATCGGGCGATAGTCCGTATATATTTACTTATACTGTCCCGTCGGTGGCGTGTGGTCCAAGTACTGCAACTGTGACAATCGAAATTCTGCCGTTACCAACTGCTACTATTTCGGCCAATGCGACAATTTGTGCCGGCAGCGATGCGACAGTATCATTTTCAGGATCGCCCGGTGCAACGGTAGTGTATACTGTAAACGGCGGCGCTCAACAATCAATTACCTTAAATGGTTCGGGTAGCGCGACGATTCAGAGTAGTTACAATACTACCGCCATATATGAGCTTGTCAGTATTACCTCGGCCGGATCCACGCCTTGCAGTCAGTCATTAAGCGGCTCTGTCACTATAACAGTTTTACCACTTCCTGTAGTAACCATTTCTTCCGATGTGACAATTTGCTCAGGTCAAAATGCTACCGTTAATTTTTCGGGCACACCAAATGCAACGGTTTCGTATTCGGTCAATAATGGCCCTACCCAAACTCTGATTCTAAGTAGCACCGGCGTTGCTTCTGTAACCAATTCTTACACATCCACAACTACGTTTACACTGCAGAGCATTAGTACGACTGGAACACCTTCTTGTTCACAACCACAGGACGGTACTGTGACGATTACCGTAATTCCGATACCCGTTGTCGCTATCAGTAGTAATGTCAATGTTTGTCCTGGTGAATCGGCAACAGTTACTTTTACCGGTACTCCAAATGCAACAGTGAACTATACTGTGAATGGGGGGGGAGTTCAGGCAATAACGCTCAATTCGTCCGGATCGGCTTCAATTACAAATACGTATACTGTAACTACAACCTATACCCTGACTGGTATAATATCAGGGGGAACCACAGCATGTCCTGCACCTGCATCGGGAGCAATAACAATTACGGTACTGCCGCTACCTGTTGTATCAATTGCTGCCAATACGTCTATTTGTGAAGGAGAAAGCGCTACTGTAACCTTTACCGGTACGCCTGGCGCTACTGTCTCTTACACAGTAAATGGCGGCTCAGTTCAGACAATTGTACTTGATTCGACTGGAAATGCAACAATTACCGATACGTACACATCCACCGCGGTCTTCACCTTGCAAAGTATTGCATCGGCAAGTACACCATCGTGTAGTCAGGTGGCAGTAGGTTCGGTTACCATTAATGTAGTGCAACTCCCGGTTGTTGCTTTATCGACTAATCAGTCTGTTTGTTTTGGCGAGAGCGCATCCGTAACCTTTACCGGCACGCCCAACGCGACCGTCACTTTTACCGTAAATGGTACAACCCAGACTATCACTTTAGACGCCTCGGGATCGGCCACGTACACAAATGCATATACAGCAACAACTGAAATTGTCCTGGTTGAGGCGACTACCTCCGGAACACCAGGTTGCTCACAACCACAGTCGGGCAGCACGACTATCACAGTAATTCCGGTCCCTACCGTATCTATTTCAGGCAGCTCGACTGTTTGTCCGGGAGGCAGCTCGACAATTACCTTTACGGGTACCCCGAACGCAACGGTTAGTTATACAGTTAATGGCGGTCCCGTTGTAACTATTGTTTTAGATGGTACGGGAAGCGCAACGGTAACATCGGTTTTCAACACGACGACAGTTTATGAGATTGTCGGTATCACTACCGCAGGTGTAGTACTTTGCGATCAGCCTGTAAGTGGGACAGTCACCATAACGGTAGCTCCGCTTCCCGTGGTAACGATTTCGCAGGATACTACAATTTGTGCGGGTCAAAATGCCACGGTAACCTTCACGGGAACGCCCAATGCGACTATTAACTATACCGTCAATGGTACGAATCAAACTATTGTCCTGAATGCTTCGGGAACGGCAACCGTTTCAGGATCATACACTTCCATAACTACATTCACCTTAGTAAGCGCCACCGCCGCTGGGGCGCCCTCATGTAGTCAGCTACAGTCCGGCTCAGTAGTCATAACCGTTTTACAGCTGCCGGTTGTCGCCATTTCTGCAAACGGACCAGTATGTGTGGGCGAATCGGCTACGGTGACCTTTACCGGTACACCGCACGCAACAGTGACATACACGGTTAATGGCGGCGTAAATCAAACAATCCAATTGGACGCTTCAGGATCGGCAACTATTACCGGCACATATCCGGTTTCCACTACCATCACATTAGTATCTGCTACCCTTGCCGGTAGTCCAAGTTGTTCCGCGCCTCTGTCAGGAAGCGTCACAATTACGGTCGTTCAATTACCAACTGTATCAATCAGCGGTACGGCCGCGATTTGCTCAGGCGAATCAGCAACAATTACGTTTTCGGGAACGCCGGGCGCAACGGTAACTTTTACAATAAACGGAAGTAGTGAGACGATTACCCTGGATGCGAACGGATCGGCGACAATTACAAATACTTATACTGCAACCACGGAATATGTACTGACAGACATCACAGGTACCGATGCGCCGGGTTGCGCTGCTCCGGCAAGCGGTTCTGTTCTAATTTCAATTGTTCCGCCACCAACAGTAACAATTGGATCTGACACATCGATTTGCATCGGACAAACTGCGACAACGACCTTTACAGGCACTCCGGGAGCAATTGTCAGCTATACAATAAACGGAACGCCGGCTACCATTATACTTAATTCGGCCGGCACAGCCACCATTACAAATAACTATTCGGTCACTACCATCATTGAATTACAAAGTGCGTCTTTGCCGGCGCCATCGGGATGCAGTCAGCCGCAATCAGGAACCGCAACCATAACAGTTTTGCAATTACCTGTTGCAACATTATCTTCCAACGTAAGCATTTGCATCGGTTCGTCGGCGACAGTTACTTTTACCGGCACGCCAGGTGCACTTGTAACTTATACTGTAAATGGCGGGACTAATCAAACGCTGACATTAAGCGGTAGCGGAGTTGCGACTATTACCGGAAATTTCTCGACTACCACAACTTATACAATCGTATCCGTGGAGCTAGCGGGCGTTTCCGGATGTTCTCAGCCACAAACAAGCAGCACTACTATTACAGTACTTCAACCTCCCATAGCTACGATCGCTATTTCAGGAAGTAATACTGTCTGCGCCGGCCAATCGGCTACCATAAATTTTTCAGGAACACCCAATGCTGTCGTGACGTACACCGTAAATGGCGGTCCGCAACAAACCATCAACCTTGACAATAGCGGTAATGCGACTTTAAGTCCGACGATTTCGTCAACAAGCACGTACGCATTGGTCAGCGCCACGACATCAGGAACTCCAATTTGCAGCCAGCCTCAAACAGGGAGCGTCACCGTGACTGCCACTCCCGTGCCAGCGGCTGGAAATGATGTAGCCAATTTGGTAATTTGCGGAAATGCCGGATTGCAAGATTTATTTCTACTGTTGGGTCCGGATGCAGATGCAGGCGGAGTGTGGACTCCGGCACTGTCCGGCGGCGACGGTATTTTCGATCCTGAAGTTGATCCGGCCGGAACTTACACATACACTGTTTCTGCGACAGCGCCTTGTCCGAATGATTCTGCTACGGTTACAATCACTATTCAAACGCCTCCAAATGCCGGAAGCGATGCGGCTCTGAGTTTGTGTTCGAATGGTGACTCCCAGGATTTATTTCCACTTCTGGGATCCAACGCTGAGGTTGGTGGAACGTGGTCGCCGGCCCTCAGCAGTGGAACCTCTGTATTTGATCCGGCCATAGATCCGCAAGGTGTTTATACATACACTATACAGGGCACCGATTCATGTTCCGATGGAACGGCAACCGTTACTGTCACAATTACGCCAGGTCCTGAAGCGGGGCAAGATGGCACACTTACGATATGTGCCGATAGTTCGCCGCAGGACTTGTTCAATTCATTGAATGGAAATCCGCAGCTAGGCGGAATTTGGTCACCAGCTCTTGTGAGCGGAACGGGTGTTTTTGATCCGTCGGTTGATAACGCCGGTGTTTATACCTATACGTTTGCCGGAACCCAGCCGTGCGATAACGATACAGCAACGGTAACAGTAAATGTAAATCCTGTTCCTGACGCGGGTGTAAACGGTACCGCATTTTTCTGCACCAATTATCCGCCAGAAGACCTGCTCTTAAGTTTAGGAGGTAGTCCGCAACCGGGCGGTACATGGTCGCCTGCTTTGGCAAGTGGCACAGGAGTTTTCAATCCGCTACTGGACGCGCCTGGAATCTATACGTATACAGTTGGCGGAAATTTATGCAGTACGTCGACAGCAACCGTTATGGTAACTGTAACCCAATCACCGAATGCCGGCGGAATCGGTGCTACATTGTTGATTACGACTTGCTTGAACATTGTTTCCGTAGACCTTTTCACCGGATTAAACGGTACACAGGGCGCTGGGATATGGAGTGATGATGACAACACTGGAGCACTTACTAACAACATCTTTAATCCATCGGCTGTAGGAGCGGGAACTTACCATTTTACCTATACCGTTGGTGGCGGCGTTTCTCCATGTCTGTTTGATACTGCGACCGTGACGGTAGTGGTGGATTCGCAACCGAACGCAGGAACTTTTACATCGGCCCCGGCCGTATGTAGCACAGTAGGTACTTTTGATCTTTCAACTTTACTCACAGGACAGCAGACAAATGGAACCTGGACCGATGGTAACGGCCAGCCAGTGACCAATCCGATCGATATTTCTCAGTTTGCCGGAGGCTCCTATAATTTCACCTATACAGTCGTGAACGCCTGCGGGACCGATGCCGAAATTGTTCAGCTGAATGTGCTTCAGAGTCCGGCTTTTTCTAACGTGAATATCACCGTCACGTCTCCGGTTTGTATCGGAAGTCCGGCAATTGTTAATTTTTCTGGTATGGCCGATGGGAGTTATATAATCAACTATAGCTTGTCGGGAAGTAATGTAAATCCGTCGCAGACAGTGTTACAAACAATCACAGGTGGCATCGGCACATTGACAGTGAGCGCGGCTCTAATGCCAAACATAGGTCCGACAACTATTACGTTCAATTCAATTCTAAACAATGCCAATGGTTGCAGTGCAAACCTTAATAGTGTTGCAGTCAGTTTCGTAGTGAGCCCTATCAGCAGTCTCACCGGAGCCACAATAGCAGTTGCCGACGTGTGCTTGGGCAGTGCTGCCATTGTCGTTATTTCAAATGCGGGTGGGCTGCCAAACGGCAACTATCAGTTCAACTATACCTTGCCAAACACTACGCCGGGTACCGGGTCGACCGGAATTGTGACAATCAATAATGGCGGCGGACAATTCACTATTCCTGGTAATGTATTTACAACAACAGGCAGCCATACGCTAACAATAGATAACATCATCAGTCTTGGCGGATGCAGCAATTTTAACGTCGCAACATCAGTTACATTCAACGTGCTGGCGCTTCCGGATACAAATGGTGGCCTTGTTACCACAGGAGATGCCTGTATAACGACAGACAATCAGGTGGATATCATCGGTGCCGTGAATTTACCCGATGGTACATACACTTTGGAATATACTTTATCTGGCGCAATGACAGCCACTGTAACTGTACAGGTTGTATTCGTGGCGGGTGCGGCGACGTTTATGGTGCCGGGAACTGAGTTGCCTACGGCAGGATCGGTGACATTAACAATAACACAAATAACAGCCACAACCGGTTTATGCGGAGTGAGCACCATCACTTTAAACCCTGTAACTTTCAACGTTACAAACCTGGGTTTACCCGATATCGTTGATCTTGGCAACCAGTTCTGTAGCGCCGATTCCCCAACCATAGCCGATTTGACCGCCAACATCATCGGAACCGAGCCGGTAACATGGTATGACGCGCCGCAAAATGGAAACCCATATTCCGATACTGATTTGCTTACCAATGGCACTACTTATTATGTAGCATTTACAGCTTCGGGTTGCTCTGATACGGTTCGATTTGGCGTAACGGCCGACCTGACCGTTTGCACCGAAATTCTAATTCCCGATGGGTTCTCACCAAACAATGACGGAATCAACGACGAATTTGTAATTCGCGATCTCCCGATTCTGTATCCGAATTTTAAACTGGAGATCTATAACAGATATGGTACCATCCTTTACAAAGGCAACCGAAACACGCCTAACTGGAATGGAACAACGACTGAAGGCGGCGTGCAGATTGGCAATAATGTAGTGCCGACCGGCGTATACTTTTACATTCTTGAGTTCAATGACGGAGTTCAGAATCCTGTGCAGGGCAGGTTATATCTCAGCAGATAATGAAAAATAAATTTTTAAAATATTGTTTTCTGTCATTCGTACTTCTGCTGACGATGGTTGCCGAGGCGCAGCAAGATCCGCAGTTCACACACTATATGTATAATATGAGTGTGATCAATCCCGCATATGCGACCGATAATGCAGGCGTCATAAACGCCGGCGGACTCTACCGTACACAGTGGGTTGGTGCAGTAGGAGCGCCAAAAACCGTGACCGCTTTCGTTCATTCACCAATCGGGAAACGGGTTGAAATAGGATTGTCGGTTGTAAGCGACGAGATTGGCGATGTAGTTAAAGACAATAGTATTTTTGCGGATGTCGCGTATGTAGTTCCAATATCGGACAGAACCAAAATTTCATTCGGTGTCAAAGCCGGCGCGTCATTTTTTGATGCCAATTTCAACGGTTTCCAATATACCGATGCACCACCCGATCCGGCATTTGCAAACAATATCAGTCGCGTATTTCCTAATGTCGGCGTCGGCACATTCTTATTTGGCGAAAATTATTATATCGGGTTTTCAGCGCCAAATCTGTTGCGAACGAAACACCTGGAGCGCCAGGATGCGATTGCAACCATAGGTGTCGAGGAAATCCACTATTTCCTGACCGCAGGCTATGTGTTCGATATCAACCCCGATTTTAAGTTTAAACCCGCATTCATGGCTAAAGCCGTCGCCGGTGCGCCAATGGCTTTCGATATTACTGCCAATGCGCTAATGAATAATTTTTTTGAGTTTGGCGTTGGTTATCGTGTGGAGGACTCAGTAAGCGGACTCGTAGCATTTAACATCACGGCAGACCTGCGCGTCGGATATTCATATGATTATACATTGTCAAATTTGGGCCAGTTCAATAACGGCACGCACGAGATATTCCTGCTGTTCGATCTGAACCTGGCCGGGCTGGGATCCAAAGGCTATGATAAATCCCCAAGATTCTTCTAATGCAAAAGATAATGAAATACAACCTTTGCTTATTGCTCATACTTTGCAGCTCTATTGCTTTTGGTCAAAAACCGAATGTCAAGCAGGCCGATCTGCTGTTTGCGAAAAAGTCATATGTAAAGGCCGCCGAAATGTACGAGCAGCTCGAACCCAACAAACAAATCCTGCAAAACCTGGGCGACAGCTATTATTTCAACGCCGCCATGCACGATGCCGCGCGGTCATACGGACTGTTGCTTTTCACTCATAAAAATGATTCGATCGATCCCGAATATTCGTTCAAATACGCGCATGCGTTGCTCGGAATCGATAACATTACAAAGGCAGATTCGGTTATGGCGATCTATAGAGGTTTTCCCGTTGATACCCGAGCGTTCATTACGAATTTGATTACCAACGTGCCATATAATTACCGCATCCAGCTAATGGCGAAAAATAAAACCAATGGCGATTTCGGAATGTCGTTCTTTGGCGAAAAAGTGGTTTTTGCTTCCTACAGAAACGCAAAAAATCCGGTGTATAAATGGAATGAAAAGCCGTATCTCGATTTGTTTATTGCGAATGTTACCAATGATGGCCTGCTGACCGACATCGTTCCGTTTCCCGAAAGCATCAACACCAAAACGCATGAAAGCTCCGCTACATTTAGTGAAGACGGACTCACGATGTATTTTAACCGAACAGGCGACAAACAGGTTGAGGTTGGCGATGAGAAATTTGCTTCTGTCCGCTTGATGCGCGCCGAGCTCATCGACGGCGAATGGACGAACGTAATCGAACTTCCGTTCAGCAGTGAGACATATTCAACCGTTCATCCGGCTTTGTCAAAAGACGGCAAGAAATTGTACTTCTCCAGCGATATGCCCGGCGGAATCGGATCATTTGATATTTATGTGGTCGATGTGAATGACGACGGGACTTTCGGCACACCTCAAAACATGGGAAGTACGATAAACACAATTCACCGCGAACAATTCCCGCATGTTTCAAACGATGGAACTTTGTTGTATTTCGCATCCGACGGACATCAGGGCAACGGAAACCTCGACATCTTCCAAAGCCGATCCTACGATGGCGTTTTTGCAAAGCCGATGAACCTCGGACATACGATCAACAGTGGCATGGATGATTTCGGTTACGTAGTCGATGAAACAAAAAACAAAGGATATCTGTCGTCGAACCGCGAAGGATCAGACAACCTGTACAGCTTCAACAGAACCGAGAATGAGGAACGCTATATCGTCGAAGGCGATGTAAAAGACAAGAATACCAAAGAGCCGCTCCCCGGAACCACCGTGAGTTTATATGAAGAAGACGGAACGCTCGTTGGCCGAATGGTCGTAGGTGTCAACGCCGATTATGTGTTCAATACGCAACCCAACACAAAATACCGCATCGAAGCCATCCGCGATTTCTACATACCGCATAGCGAAGAATTCAAGACAAATGAGGACGGGAAAGTCCGCTACACGATCGAACTGTTTGTCGAATGCTACGACGATGCCGAAGAGATAATCACCAGACGCCAGGACGGAAAAGTACAAATCGTACTCGAAAACATCTATTTCGACCTTAACAAATGGGACATCAAGCCCGAAGCGGCACGCATTCTCAACGGTTTGTATGAATTGCTTACAAAATATCCGGAAATGGCAGTCGAGCTCGGCGCCCACACCGATTCCCGCGCCTCGGAAACCTATAATTTGATGCTGTCGAACCGACGTGCCAAAGCAACTCTTGAATATTTAGTAGGAAAAGGTATAAAGCGCGACCGGCTGACCTCCAAGGGTTATGGCGAAGCGGTGCCGCTCATTCCGTGTGCCCGAAAGAACGGCTGTACCGAAAACGAGCACTCGATTAACAGACGATGTGAATTTATTATTTTGAGATAGTTGTGTTGTAGTTTTTAGAGAGAGAAGCCGCGTAAATGCGGCTTTTTCTATTTTTTGGGCGTTCCCACGGCGATCCCCGAAGTGTCGGGATCGCCGCGGTCGGGTCTTCCGCTGCTATCTTTTTCCGCTTGCTGCGCCGCGAATAAAAGGATATGCGCTGCAACCCCTAACGCGGCCGCGGCACCTGAACCACAAATCAAGGAGTAAAGTTGCGGCCTGTTTTGTCCTTTGTTCCGCTTACAATTCGCGAAATAATTCCTTTTTGATCAGTAAATTCGGCAATTAACACGCCGGCCAAGTGAATTCCGATAAATCCTACCAGATAGTAAATGCCAAGAATGTGGATTGTTTCCATTGGCTTTTTAAGATCTTTCGGGCCCAGTTCAATAGCAATGCCGGTTACCAGTGAAATGACAACGCATAAATAAAAAATGATGTACGTCCATTTTTGAAACTTTTCCTTTGTGGAAAGATTTCTATAAAGTGGATTTTGGAATTTCATATAGCCCAAGGCAGGAAGCGCAAAACGGATGCTAAATAATCCAACCAGAACATAGCCGATATAAATATGCCAGTCCCACATGGGTTGCCTGATTTTTTTTGCCAGAACGATCAGTTGTTCCTCAGAAAGAACCTGATCTGTGGTATGCATGTAGTCCTGTATTATTGCGGCAACATTAAACTTGTTCAGCCAGGTCATCCGAAGGAAAATCGTAAACAACAATAGAAGAAATGATACCGCTATTGCCCAGTGCATTATTCTGTAAAGCTTGGCATACTCTGGCTTTTCCATGATGTTTGTTTTTAATAGTACGAATTTAAAACTTATTCTCAACTTCTGCCGCTGCCAGCATCAAATAATGCAGATCGGTGTTTTTGATGAACGGTTTCAACAATTCGCTTCCAGGCCCGAACATCGCCAATTCGACATGATCAGCCGAATGGTCCATGCTGATCCATCCAACCGACGTGTGCTTTTTCTGCATGTTTGCGAAAGTCTCGTAAGGGAGTTTTTTATAATTGTAGAGTCCGCCGTCTTCCTTCTCAAGGCCATTATAATAATCCAGCAATATCTTTGCCTCCTGCTCGGTTGGCGTCCAGTTGTTTTCAGATTCAATCAATTCGCGTACACGCGCCTCAGAATCGGTGGGTTTGATCTCGTTTAAAATCCATTCGTTGGTATGCCGGAATTTTTGAAGACGGTCGAAATTCGCATCGGCATTTTTGCCGTAAATCAACCCCGGATTCGCATTTCCGTGGTCGGTAGTGATAATTACAAACGTGTTTTCGTCTTTTTCGGCAAAGTCAATCGCGACTTTAACAGCGTCGTCAAACGCCAATTGGTCGTATAACAATCCGGCAATATCATTCGCATGTGCGGCATAATCGACTTTGCCTGCCTCAACCTGTAATACAAATCCCTGTGGATGGCTCTTCATGCGGTCGATTGCTTTTTGCGTCATTTCAGCCAATGACGGAGTTGTTTTTTTAAGGACTGCGTCATTCTCGCGATCGATGGCAAACGGCAAAACGTCATCGGCAAAAACCCCGAGTATAGGCGCATTGTTGGAAGCCGAAAACATTTCATTTCGAGTTCGTACAACCTGGTAACCCTTATTGTTGTAGGCGTAATACATATCCTTTTTATCGGCGCGTTTTGTGCTGTCAAAATGAAGCTGGCCGCCGCCCATCATCACATCAAAGCCTTTCTCGAGGTATTGTTCCGCAATTTCGTCCTGGCCATACCGGCTTTTGCTGTTGACGCAAAATCCGGCAGGAGTTGCATGTGTGATGGTAACCGTAGTTACGCAGCCGGCCATTTTTCCCGCTTTTTTAAACTTTTGCCAAATGGGGAGATACATTTCGCCATTGACGCCCACATTCAGCGAGCGATTGTTTACACGGAAGCCGCTGCCCCACGACGAACCCGCCGCGGCCGAATCGGTTACGATCGAACTTGCCGATGCCGTTTCCATCAACGCCCGCGACACGCGGTTCTCTTCGTATAGTTTTATCCAGTTGCTGCGCACGCCCGTCTTTCGGTATTTATAAAGATCGGCCATGTTCAGCGTGCCGGTGCTCATGCCGTCGCTGACAAGCACGATGATGTTCTTGGCTTTTTTGTTTTTATCTACGGACTTCGCCGATGTCGAAAACGGGCTTAAAACTGTAGCGCCGATTGCGGCAAGCGACCCGTTCCTGAAAAATTTCCTTCTGTTCATCTGGTAAGTGTTGCGACAAAGATACTTAAAGATTCCTGCGGCAATATTAGTAAATAGTTAATAAGAACATGGTTTAAGCTCAGTATATAAATAGAAAGAGCAAGCCCTAGCCCCGATGGTCGCGGCATCCCCTGTTTTTTTAGACAGTGCATCCCGATAGTATCGGGCTCGTAAAAAAAACAGGGATACAGCAGACAGCGGGAATAGCTCCTAAAAAAGAAAATTCTATGGTGAATGGTCTTCGGTTATAGGTAATTTTCGTTATTTTTGTGGCACTTTAAAAAGTCAAAAACCTTACTATGGACATACACGAATATCAGGGAAAAGAAATATTGGCGAGCTACGGTGTGAAAACGCAACGCGGCTATGTGGCCAACAATTCAATTGAAGCGGTTGCCGCAGCCAAGAAACTTACGGCCGAAACCGGTACCGGATGGCACGTCATCAAAGCGCAGGTTCATGCCGGCGGACGTGGAAAAGGCGGCGGAGTGAAGCTTGCAAAAAATCTTCAACAGGTTGAGGAAATCGCCGAGCAGATCATCGGGATGCAACTGATCACGCCACAAACTTCTGCTACGGGTAAGAAAGTCCACAAAGTGCTTGTTGCCGAGGATGTTTACTATCCTGGCGAAAGCGAAACATCTGAATTTTATATGTCGGTTTTACTGAACCGCGCCAAAGGCCGAAACATGATTATGTATTCGACCGAAGGCGGAATGGATATCGAGGAAGTGGCCGA
>JADMKR010000207.1 GCA_015478765.1 Flavobacterium sp. | reverse complement strand
TACCATCCTGTTTCAATATAATTTCCATTTTCTCAATTTATAGATTATTGGTCGCACTTTTAGTCCACTTCGCCGCGTCGATTCACGGAGATATGTTGACGTATGATAATACTAATGCATCTTTGAAACACCAGGGAGGTGGCAATTGGTTACGAAAGTGCATTAGGCGGAGGTCCACCTGCCGGCCTGCTTTTGTCCTCGGGAAGGGGTACGTATTCCTGACTGTCGGTTGGCGGCAATATGATCCTGCCCTGTTTCCAGTCTTCTTTGGCCTGTTCGATCCTTTCTTTGCTGCTGGATACAAAATTCCACCAGATGTAACGCTCGCCCAGGTGTTCGCCGCCAAGCATCATGAATGTCGCTTTCTCTTTTGCTATAATCAACGGATCCACCCCTTTGGTGAACACGAGCAGATTACCGGCACTATATGTAATACCGCTTACTTCAACACTCCCCCTTACAATGTACGCCCCTCGTTCGCTATGGCCTGTGGGTAAACCAAAACGGATACCTGCTTCCAACTCCACATGCACGTAGAATAACGGTGAATGTGTACTGACAGTGCTTTTCAATCCGTACGCGTCTCCTGCGATCAGTCGCATCCAGATACCGCTATCGGTATACACGGGCAGTTGTTCGGGCTTGTAATTATCAAAAGATGGATTGCTTTCTTCGTCTTTTTCGGGAAGTGCCACCCATGTTTGTATCATTTCGAGTTGCCCTCCGGCTAACATGGCAGGATCTTCAAAGCGCTCACTGTGTGAAATACCCTTTCCGGCAGTCATCCAGTTTACCTCGCCCGGTATTATCACCTGCTCTACGCCAAGACTGTCCCGGTGCGTCATATTCCCGCTGAAGAGGTAACTTACTGTCGATAAACCAATATGGGGGTGAGGCAATACATCAAACTGGCTTGCGGGTCCTGTGGGCATATGTAGCGGACCGCCGTGGTCCATGAATATAAACGGGCCAATCATCCTGCGCAGCCTGTACGGCAGGATACGTTTAACGGCAAAACCTGCGGAAAGCTGAGCCTCTCTGGCTTCTATGACGATATCAAGCATAGCGTAAATTTAGGAAAAAATGCTGCTCAAAACCACATATATATTTTTAACTTTCAGCCCACCCTAAACCTTATACACTGAACCCTATACCCTACACCCTATACCCTATACCCTATACCCTAAAATGTAGGACGCTTCGAAATAAATCAAAACACTAAAATTAGCTATCGTACTTTATCGCAACAATTTCAAATTTCTTTGAGTCGTTCCCGAGGTGCAGAATAGCTGTCTCCCCTACCTTTTTATCGATCAATATTCTGGCTATAGGCGATATAAACGCGATTTTCCGTTTCGTGATGTTCGCTTCATCAACACCTACAATTTGATACGTTTGCAATTTGTTGCTGCCATCAACCCGGAGCGTAACAGTGGCTCCAAAGCGGACTTCATTTTGAGGTTGTTCAGTAAGTTTTATAATTTTAGCGGTTGCTATCCGATCGTTCAGCAATTGCAGCTTTGCAGTTAAATAGTTCACAGCAATACGGCGTTCATTCTCGTCAGTTGCCGGAATTTTTTCGCGCTCTTCAATAAGTTCCACACGTTCTTTGATCAGCTCGTTATATCCGACTTCGGTCACGTAGTTGATAACGTTCGCAGGCAAGTCGGCACGTGGTGGTACTATCGGCAATTCTTCCTGGTCACTTTCTTTCACAAATCCTCTGCTCATCGCTATTTCATTTACATTAGTTACTTTGACTTGTAAGCCACCGACCAAGGCCAAAAAGTAAATAAGCGCAATGACTCTTTGCTGCCGGCAGATATTTGAAGTTACAAAAAAAAATTATACTCATCATCTTAATATAGATCCGATAACGCTTGTTGATATCGAGTGTTGGATGCATGGCTGTGCTTATTTCTTAATACTCCAAAAAAGTATCATTAATACTTTTAAAATCATTAGAGTGACGTTAATACCGTACGGTGCATTATTCTGCGACACACTTAGCTCTAAATGCGAAGGTAATTCCGCTTTTTATAAATTTCTTAATCTAAATACATAACACACCGCGATTCACCGTGATCGCACTGACTTGCAGTCCAAATCGAATACTGTAATTAAGCCCGTATGGAATATTAAAGAATGCTTTTTCAACGTCACATCTATATTTTAACCTCGACCCTATGCCCTTCACCTAATTAAATTCTGGTATTGCACATAATTATAGTGGCACCACTTTATAATTAAATTAAAATCGTGACCTTTGCATCTCAACAACCTGCCAATAAATTATCCTAGTAATCAGCTTTTAACAACATCTAACACGATGAAAATTAAATATCATACGGTTTCAATCTTTGTTATTATTTTTCTTTTTTCTACCTATCAGGCTTTTAGCCAACAACTAAAAATGGCCAACGACCCGATCTCGTTCAGACCGGGACTTACAAATAGTGGCTTGATTTTCGGCTCATTATCGTTTCCTGATGAAAAAGCCAACTTTAACGGATACTTTTTGCAAGTCAAATTAATCTCAGCCGATAATAAAAATGCTCGAAAAAATTTAAGGGAAATTAAATTTAGTCCAAAACAGGTTTGGAAAATGCAGCATCGAGGTGAGTTGGATAATGGCCTTACCTACGTTTTCGCACTAGATTTACCAGAAGGCGACTATGAAATATCCGGAATTCGGCTGTTTTCAAATAGTGGCGTAGCGGCACTTCAACGTCACGATGTTTTAAGCGGATTTTCAATTCCGTTCACAATTATAAAAGGGAACATAAAGTACGTGGGAAACATACAGTTTAACGAAAATACAAGCCTTCGGGCGAATATCGCATTAACACATAAAAATGAATTCGAAAAAGATCTGGAAGCGATTAAAAGCAGTCAACCTTATATTATCTGGGATTCGGCTGAAAACGCAGATTTAAAAATGACTTATAAATAGCAGATTTTCACCTATACGGAAACTCTTGTTACCTTAAATTATCAATATTGAGAGAAGAAACCGTTGATCGCACGGACTTGCAGTCGGTGCTAAAAATGACTACGAAGCTAATTGGTAATTTATAACATTAAAACTACTAGCCGCCACCGTTAGTTAAGTATATAATTATTTGTACTTTTGGTTAAAATACCACTTATGTTTAGAATCTATCCCGGGGAAATTTTTAAAGACGTCGATTTAAAATATACCCTACAGAAAAAGTATGCCGTATCAAATAGAGGACGGTTTGTCAGCTATATAGATGAACTGAAAAATGGCACCGAATTAAAAGGCAGCACAATCGAAAATTACAGAGTTTTCTCCCTCAGGGTTACCGAAGACGGCAAAAGACGCAATAAGACGTTATTTTTACACAAGATGGTAGCCGAATTGTTTGCTGAAAAGCGCGACCCCGACCAGGTGCATGTCATCCACCTCGATCACGACAGGACGAACAATGATGCGCGAAACCTGAAGTGGGTCAATCAAAAGGACCAATTGAGTCACCACAGCACAAGCCCGAGAGTCATTAAAGCCAGGCAGAAATGGTCAGAGTCCAACTATAAGTTGACAGGTCATAAATTATCGGCCACCGAGGTGATGCGTCTTAAGAAGTTAATACATGACCCTAACCGGAAGACGAGATTAAAGATGATTGCAAAACAGTTCGGGATCAGCGAAATGCAACTTTACAGGGTTAAAAGAGGCGAAAATTGGAATAATATCGAGATTTAGAACTGTACTTCCTGCTCAAAAAAAGCTTTATGAAAATAGTTGATCTGCAAAGCTGGAACCGACGGGAGCATTTCGAGTTCTTTTCAAAAATGGCGAGTCCGTATTTTGGTATCGTAACCGAAGTTGAATGCACGACAGCCTACGACAGATCCAAACAGACAGGCAACTCGTTCTTTGCCTGTTATTTGCACAAATCGATGGTCGCCGTCAATTCCGTAAACGAGCTAAAAACACGGATAGTGAACGATGAAGTTGTTCTCTATGATGTAATCCATGCCGGAACGACGATCGCACGGGAAGATGGTACCTTCGGTTTTGGATTTGTACCGTTCAGTCATGAATTTTCGGAATTCCAGGCCGAATTACAGAAAGAAATTAATGCAGTAAAAACATGCAGCGGACTCCGATTGAATAACGATGATATTAAAAAAGATCTGATACGGCATTCTTCTTTTCCGTGGCGGTCATTTACCGCACTTCTTCATCCTACTAATCTGGACAACAAAGAATCGGTGCCTAAAATTACTTTTGGAAAGTTCAATATCAGGGATGGCAGGAAATATTTACCGGTTTCGGTCGAGGCCCATCACGGACTCGCCGATGGCATTCATATCGCCCAGTATTTATCTGAGTTTGAAAGGCAGTTGAGTTTATAGCATGCCATAACTTTATTACCGGTATTAGTTATAAATTGCAGCATTTTTAACGCACGGCACCCTATATGACTACTGCTACAGCAAAAATGTAAGGCTATCGAAACACGATGAACAAAGACCAGAAAATAAATCCGACTCTAGTTACCGAACTACTGACGCTTCGGCCACTTTCCGTAAGCGATGCCGAAGAGATATTACAATTGCGTTCTGATTCGAAAATTAATAAATATATTGACAGAAAGCCAAGCAAAACCTTGGACGATGCCGTGAGTTTCATCAACAGCATCATTGAGAACAGTCAGTGTGGGGAACTTTTCTATATGGCAATTACAAAGACCAGCGAAGAAAAACTGATCGGCACCATTTGTTTATTTGACTTTGCGGAAGATGAAAAGAAATGCGAGATCGGATATGAACTTCTTCCTGAATTCCATGGCCGGGGTTTTATGATAGAAGCCCTAAAGCAGGTTGTCGAATACGCATCTTTAGAACCCGGCTTAAATATGATGGACGCTTGGGTTCATAAGGAGAACCTAAAGTCCATTAATATTCTTGACAAACTACACTTCAAAAAACTGGACGATGTTCGCGAGGGAAATTCAAATCTGGATTTATTCAGATATACGCGTTATACCAGACACCTGCCGGAGCAGAAGCAATAGAATAAGAATGTAACCGCTATCGGGTTGGAATAAAGGTAAATCGATTCTGCAGACTTAGTCCCTCATTTTTTTAAATAATAAATTTATGCGACAACCCCACACTAGAGCGCGCTCGCACTAATTGGATCGCAGCGCTTTGACAAGTTCGCCTTTCGACATTGACGAGCGGCCCTCAATACCCACTTTCTTTGCCTCGTCATAAAGTTCCTTTTTCGTACGTTCTTCGTACTTGTCCGATTTTCCGCCGCGTTTTTCGGCTCCCTCACTATTCGCTATGCGCGCCGATTTTTGTTTGCTGTAGCCTTTATCGCGCAGTGCTTCATATTGATCATCGTCTTTTACCTGTGGTCCGTGATTTTTTGCCATGATTTTAATATTTGAAGTATACTTAAAGTTACAGAAGCTGCAAACGGCATCGTGTTAACTGTCAGTTAAATACAATCGATTTTTACATAGGAATTCAAGCCATATCTTAATTTTGAAATGACCCGAAGTTTGCCGGCAACTTATTTGTAACCGATTTAAAAATATTTTTATGGATATCATATTAGAAAGAATCCGAATCTTTGCCGACCACGCGCATGCCGACCAGAAGCGAAAATATACACCCGAAAGATATATCGTCCATCCTGTAAGGGTGATGAAAACCTGCAGGAGATACGAGCAGCAGCTTCCGGTCTTGGCCGCCGCACTTCTTCATGATGTGCTCGAGGACACGCCTGTTCGCGCCGATGAACTCCTAATATTTCTGCAGCAAGTGATGGATGACTCCGCGGCCCGTGAAACGCTTTCGCTCGTAGAAGAGCTGACCGATGTTTTTGTAAAAGCCGCGTTCCCACGGCTAAACCGAAGGCAGAGAAAGGAGAGAGAACTGCAAAGGATAATTGAAACGTCACCTGATGCGCAAACTATCAAGTATGCCGATATTATAGATAACAGCAGCGAAATCGCATCGCACGACCCCGATTTTGCGCCGCGATATTTGCGCGAATGCCTCACCATCCTTGAAAACGCGAATAAAGGCGATCGGGAACTTCATCGGATTGCATTGGAAACAGTAAAGGATAAATTGAAGGAAACCAAAAAAAACCGTGATTTACCCCATTAAAATCGCGTCAATCCACCTGATTCAGAAGACGCTTCATAAGTGCGATTTCTTACTTCTGGATTTTGATAATGCTGTCGGCCAACACGCGCACCTCACTATTTCTGATATTGGCATTCTCACTCGTGAGTATGGCCGACCAATGATGTGAGATCATTGCCTTCATATATTGCGTATCGCCAATAAAGGCTTGGCTGCGTAACTCCGGCCACTTTTCGTATATTAGTGATTACTAATCTATTACACTGGTAAATATGGAAAATGATTTCAGCAAACTGAAAGCCCTATTTATAAACTGTACCTTAAAGAAATCGCCGCAGCTTAGCCACACCGGACTCCTGATCGACGTGTCAAAGCAGATTATGCTGAATGAAAAGGTAGTTGTGGACGAAATCCGACTGGTCGATCACGAGGTCCCGCCGGGTGTAAGCGAAGATATGACTAACAGCGGCTGGGAAAAAGATGAATGGCCAACTCTGGTGAAACGCGTCCTGGCTGCCGATATCCTGGTAATAGGAACACCTATTTGGCTGGGCGAGAAATCATCGGTGGCCCAAAAACTGATCGAACGGCTTTACGCGATGAGTTCGATGACCAACGACAAAGGACAGTTCCTCTTTTACGGAAAAGTTGGCGGCTGTATAATTACAGGAAATGAAGACGGCGTAAAACATTGCGGCATGGGTATCCTGTACTCCCTGCAGCACGTGGGGTTTTCGGTGCCTCCTCAGGCCGATACAGGATGGATAGGCAAAATCGGACCGGGACCAAGCTATGGCGACACCGAATATAACGACAAAAAACTCGGCACTCCCGTTGGTTTCGACAGTGATTTTACGAATCGCAATACCACCTTTATGACGTATAACCTGCTGCATCTGGCAGCAATTCTGAAAGCGAACGGCGGCTATCCCAAATATGGAAATTCATCCGATGAATGGAGTGATGGAAAACGTTGGGGGTTTACTCCGCCTGAAAAATAACCAGACAGCGAATATCAGGGTTGCTTTAACGATTTAGCGAATGTGCAACTTTGCGCCAAAATATTGTAACACAATAGCTTTCCTCAATTCCTAACTTTGGAATCGCTGTAATTTAGACTCATTCGCTATGTATTCTGCCAATAAAGAAAGCAATTAGCAATGAGTGTAAGTTCAGCATTAGTTTTAACCCTTAAATTTTATTATTATGGAAACTAACAACAGCGGACAAAATCAGCGGAATCGCGACAATCAGTATGATGACAACCAGGCAAATGAGCCATTGAATGCGGGAAACCGGAATCAGGACATGGGTCAGGATTCGAGCCGCCGCAGCGGTCAAAGTTTAAGCGGAAGCCAGAACCGCGATGCCGGCCAAGAATGGGGCAATGAGATCGGGAACGACAACAGCTACCAGGGCCAGGGAGCCGGCGGCCGCCGGGACGACATGAACACTGCTTCAATGGACAACGGCGATGAGATACAAAATCGCGACAGCAGCTTTTCATCTCAGGGGCGAAATGCCGATACCGAAAACTGGAGCGAAACTCAAAACATGCAGAGCGGCAGTCGTGATGCTCAGGGAGAGAATTGGAATCAGGATAACGATGAAACAAGGAATGCTTCGTCGCGCAGCAGAAATGATGATCGCAATCAGACAGTTTAAAAGTCGGATAAACTTTAAAACAGTAATCGACAATTCCTTAAAAGGCACTTCTATAAAGAAGCTGCCTTTTTTAATTTATGAACCATCGGATTAAATCGTTAATCTGAAGTCGACTGAAAAACATACGGATATGTATGGTTGCCGAATTCAGAATGTCGGGTATTAGCTCCGTTCTGCTGGTGCCTCGGGCGGGCGCGGGTGTTGGGTTTGGAGATTGAGGTAGCGGATAATGCTTTAGAAATCTGCCTATCTGTCAACAAAAAAGTAAAACTGAAATTGTATAGTGTTTCTATGAAACCTTGGTTGCGAGAAGTCCGACAATCGAAAATAACCCAATCAGCACGACCGCATATTTAAATAAAGTAGTCATTCCCAGTATCTGCGAAGAATCCAGTAATCCCCGTCTTGTGAATGCCGAAAATACCGACAACACAATAATCGCTACCATAACGATTATACCTGTGGGAATTATGAAGATGAAACTTTCTAACATGTACCAAGCTTTTGTCGAAACAAACATAGTTTGAAAAGCGTGGCAAGGGTATGGGTAAAACCCTATTTGGGAAAGTAGTTTAGCCTAGTCCTCTTCCCGACTAAGCGGTTGTTGTAGCTCTTTAGGAAAACGTATGTTTCTGATTAGCCTATCCGTATACACATATCCTAACATCGAAAAAATAGCATAGCCAGCACTTGCTATATCTGTACTTCCAAAATTGGCTAACTACAAAAATTTGGAAATTAAAACTGAATATCAGAACTTTAGCCACGTACATGGTTATAACTTTCTAACTTTTTAACTTTGTAACTTTCTAACTTTGAACAACCCATATGAAAAAACTTCTACTCTCACTCCTTTCACTTACCGTCTTTCAAAACCACGCACAGGAATGCGCCGCCAGTGTGGTTCATTCTGATAATTCAGTTACCGTACTGCTCGGAAATGGCCAGCGGTATAGCTGGGGATTGAACCAGTTTGGCCAGCTTGGGAATGGTACCCTCACGGCCGTTACTGTGCCAACTCTCACGGTTGACGACGGCACTTGGGCCGATATTCGCCATGCCCGCATGCATAGTATCGGCTTAAAAACCGACGGGACAATCTGGGCTTGGGGAAATAATGAGCTCGGCCAACTTGGGAACAGTTCGATGCCGTCAAGCGTAGTACCTGTGCAGGTGGGAATCGACACCGACTGGGTGGAAATATCTGCCGGTAACCTCCATTCTATCGCTAAAAAAGCAGACGGTACTTTATGGGGATGGGGCAATAATGGCGCCTACGAATTGATGCCGGGCACAACTTCTTTTTATTCGACACCGATACAAATTAGTGCTGATACCGACTGGGCCGTTATTCATGCCGGTTATTTTAAGACTGTCTGCATAAAAAATGACGGCACACTATGGGGCCGCGGTCGCAACAACTTTGGAGACGTAGGTGTCTTTGGCCAGGCGACTGTCTTTACGCAGGTAGGTACTGATAACGACTGGGCACATATTTCGGGTGCTCGCTCGGCTGCTTCATTAGCACTGAAAACCGACGGCACCTTGTGGGCGTGGGGCTGGAATGAAAATGGCCGGCTGGGTGACGGAACCACTACCGACCGATCGACGCCGGTACAGATCGGAACAGATCAATGGTTGGATGTTTCGTCAGGGAATTTCCACTCGATAGGCATAAAACAAGATGGAACCTTGTGGCAATGGGGAAGCTACGGCTGGATTGACGGCGGTATGATGATTCCAAACTACCATTCTCCAAATCAGGTGGGAACCGATAACGACTGGACCGCAGTTTCGGCCGGGTATTCATCCTCATTCGCAATGAAAGATGATTCTACGCTGTGGGCCTGGGGCTTTAATGGCGGCGGATGGCTGGGCGATGGAACGACCACTTCGACACCTATACCTTTTCCGGTAATAGAATGTTCGCCGTTGAATCAAGGTGAATTTGCTGCCAATGAATTGACGCTGTACCCAAATCCGGTTGCGAACGTATTGCATTGGAATTCCTCCGGTACTATCGCCAAGGCTGAAATATTCAATCTGCTTGGCCAAAAAGTGAAATTAGCCGAGAATCACTCTCAAATTGATGTATCTCAGTTGCAGGCAGGTGTCTATGTGATAATCCTGACCTCACAAGACGAAAAAGTATTGAAGGGTAAATTTATAAAAGAATAAAAATCTGCGTAGCACGGTAAAAAATCGAAACCGAAATTTTGTTTACGCCGATTACTATTTTCATCCGTGCCTTGATTCGCGTTCCGTCAGACATCAAAAACGGCCTCCAAATTTATTTCAATTGCCTCATATCAAGCGATATATAAAAAAGCTAAATTGCATCGGATTTACCAGTTATAAAACACGATATGAAAAAATTCTACGTACTGATAATGATGGTTTCATGCCTGAACATGCACGCCCAATGCTACGAAAGCATATCGGCTACCCATTATAATACCTTTTCCATTAAACATGACGGCACCTTGTGGTCTTGGGGACTAAATTACAACGGCGTTTTGGGAATTGGTCAGGACTATGAAACCATGAATGGCGTAGGCGCGCCTGTGCAGATTGGCACCGATAGCGGTTGGGCAATGATCGCTGCCGGGAAAGGACTTAGCCGTAATGCGGCCGCAATAAAGGACGACGGAACACTATGGGCTTGGGGACGTAATGATTATGGGCATCTTGGCGACGGCACTACAGTTGATAAATTGTCGCCGGTCCAAATAGGGTCAGACACCGATTGGCAGTACGTTAGCTGCGGCCAGTTCTATATGATCGCACTAAAAAATGATGGCACATTATGGTCGACAGGCAGCAATCGGTCGGTAGGACTGCTGGGAACCGGCGGACCCGACACAAATATTCTTACTCAAATAAGCACCGACACCGATTGGGCGAGTATCACCTGTGGCCAAAATTCCGCATTTGCGATCAAAAACGACGGATCATTATGGGGTTGGGGCAGTAACGGATTCGGCACTCTGGGAATAGGCATCGACTACGGTTTTTTTTCAACTCCGGTCAGAGTTGGTTTAGATAACGATTGGAATAGCGTCTCAGTCGATGGGATGCATGTTATGGCTTTGCGCAACGACGGCTCAATGTGGACGTGGGGCTACAATGGCGACGGCCAGTTGGGCGATGGCACATACGATTTTAGCAATGTTCCGCTGCAGATTGGCACTGATTCATGGCTTCAGGTGGCTGCGACTGCACTTACAAGTGGTGCTATTCGGTCGGATAATACTTTGTGGGTTTGGGGATCCAATGTGAATCAGTTCCTTGGCACCGGCAATACTGACGAAAATGAAAATGTACCCGTGCAACTGGCTGGACAGTGGGAGCGAATCTACGCCGGCAACGCACAAAACTTTGCTGATACTGTTGATGGTTCATTGTACGGCTGGGGGAATAACTTTCAGAACCAACTGGGTGTGAATTCTTTTCCGAACACTGTGCTCACGCCCGCCTTAATTCAAGTGTGTGCGCTTTCGCTGGTCGAGAATGACCAAACAAACTCGCTACTGGTTTATCCGAATCCGGTCAGCAATATATTGAAATTTAACTGCGGTGTCCAGTCAAATATTTCCGAGGTGATGATTTTAGACATGTCTGGCAAAATTATAATGGCGTTACCGGGTCACCGAAACGAGATCGACCTTCAGCACATCACTTCAGGAATATATATCGTTAAAGTATATTCTGAAGGCAACCATTCGACAACTAAATTTGTAAAGATGTAAACAATTATAAATTACAACTTTTATCTCTTCCCGCCTGACAACAAAAAAGCCGCCGGTAAGCGACTTAATGTAAACTGCAACCAATCTGTTTTAAAGCCGGTCGACTACAATCTCGTGCTTCCATCTCTTCACATTCGCAATCCTGCTCTGCGAATAGTTTACTTCGCTCAACTGCTCGTTTGACCAAAAGAGCCATTTTCCGGTCTTATTGCCTTGAGTATATTCACCTACGGCATTCTTGTTTCCGTTCGAATCGTACGAAACCCACTGACCGTCTGGTTTTCCGTCTTTAAAGAAGCCGGTTTGCTGGATTTGCCCACTGTCATAATAGTATGTTGCTTTTACTAATGGTCCAAAAGCCTCAAGTTTTGGCTGTACTTCCTGTGAGGTCATGATTCCCGTTACGAGCATCATGCTCAGTAGCATATATTTTTTCATGATAGACATTTATTGATATTTACATTTCAAATATAATAAAGACTTTACTTTAAAAAAACTTTTACGTAACAATTTGGTAACATTGGAGTAAAACTTAACATTGGAAAACATTTAAAATATCGACCAACTCACCATATTTACGTGCTTAAAGACCAAACTTTGGGACTCACAAGACACGAAATAACCATAAAAATCTGTATTTTTGCGAAAACGCCAAATCGATGCTTTTAGCAGTACTCGCCGGACTACTTATCGCATGCTTACTGATTCCTTTCGGAAAATTTTTTCGGTCGGATCGCAGTATCTTTCTCGGCATTTTACCGCTTTCTTTGTTTACATATTTCCTGCTGCAGATTCCAACAGTAAAGTCGGGAACGGTTTTGCTTCAAAGTCATGAGTGGGTGCCTTCGCTCAATATCAACGCCGATTTCAGGCTCGACGGACTATCGCTTCTTTTTAGCTTGCTGATCACTGGCATAGGCACACTAATCTTTGTATACGCAAGTTCGTACCTGCAACATCATAAGTTTAAAGACCGTTTTTTTGGTTATTTATGTCTGTTCATGTCGGCTATGCTTGGAATGGTCTTATCCGACAACATATTGTTGCTTTTCGTTTTTTGGGAGCTTACCAGCATCAGCTCGTTTTTTCTGATCGGTTTCAATAACGACAGTGCAGAATCCCGCAAGAGCGCAATTACGGCACTCAGCATAACCGGAATGGGTGGATTCTTCCTGCTCGCCGGTCTCATAGCGTTGGGTCAGGCAGCAGGAACGTACTCAATTCAGCAATTACTCGAATCGTCAACATCTATCGTTGAACACAGCCATTACCCGCTGATATTGGTTCTGATATTCATTGGTGCCTTCACTAAATCGGCTCAGTTCCCGTTCCACTTCTGGTTGCCAGGCGCGATGAAAGCACCCACGCCGGTTTCGGCTTACCTGCATTCGGCAACGATGGTAAAGGCGGGGATTTTCCTCCTCGCGCGAATGTCGCCTATACTTGGCGGCACTGCCGAATGGAGCAATACGCTAATGATTATAGGCGGTTTCACCATGTTATATGCGGCCATTCACTCATTGTTCCGCACCGATTTAAAAGCCATACTTGCCTACTCGACTATATCGGCGCTAGGCATCCTGACATTCCTTATCGGCTTGGGAACTAAGGAAGCGCTCATTGCGATGTCAACTTTTATAGTTGTGCATGCGCTCTACAAAGCGGCACTGTTCCTGATCACCGGTATCATCGACCACGAAACCGGCACCCGTAACCTTCTCGAACTGGGCGGATTGCGAAAAGTTTTAAAACCTGTTTACATAGCCGGTATTCTGGCGGCTTTGTCGAGCGCAGGATTGCCTTTATCGCTCGGATTTATCGGCAAAGATCTGATTTATGAAGCTACGCTGCAGGCCAACGTTTCCTATGCATTATACATAACCATCGTAGCGGTTCTTACCAATACCTGCTTAGTGGCTGCTGGTTTTATGGCTGGCCTTCGCCCTTTTGCAGGCGGCCTGCCTACAAAATTTGAACACGTACATTTACCTTCTCCATGGATGTGGGTGCCACCGCTTCTACTGGGGATAGTCGGTTTTACCTTTGGGTGCTTCCCTGCTTTGATCGGAGAATCATTGATTTCCTCGATGGTTTCAAGCGTATCTGGAACCGAGGTGCAAATCGACCTCGCAATCTGGCATGGATTCAATACGGTGCTGTGGTTAAGTCTGGCAACTTTGGGTCTGGGCAGCATTATCTATTTCGTAAACACACCAAGGGCGGCGTTGCAGTTATTTGTTGACCGATTCCACCTGCTTTCTCCGCAGTCATTTTTCCGGATTTTAGCGGTACTATCCACCCGATTTGCAACTTGGTACAGCAATGTAATGCACAATGGATTCCTGCGGTCTTACATACTGAAGATCATACTGTTCGCACTGATCTTATTGGTGTACGAATTAGTTGACGGCGGACAAATAACCATCAATTACGATAAACTGTCGCCCATCAGTATTTACGAAGGAGCAACTGTTCTGTTCTTGATAGCCGGACTGGTAATGACTATTATTACCAAGTCACGCTTGACGGCAGTGATCGGCACCAGTGTGATCGGATATGCGATATGTTTACTGTTTGTATTTTACAGCGCCCCCGATTTGGCGATCACACAATTCACCATCGATACGCTAACTGTTGTGCTCTTTGTTTTGGTACTGTTCAACCTGCCTTCATTCATAAATTTTGTCGGTAATAATAATAAAATCATCGTGCGCGATGCTGCGGTTGCCATAACTTTCGGGACCGTTATGTCGCTGATCGCAATGCGCGTTTTACAAGTCCCTACTTCCACTGAAGTCAGCGACTTCTACGGTGAATTTGCCTACACCCTCGGTAAAGGCAAAAATGTCGTCAATGTCATTTTGGTCGATTTCCGCGGCGTCGATACCATGTTTGAGATCGTGGTACTTAGTATCGCTGCTCTCGGCGTTTACAGTCTTATAAAACTCCGTTTAAAAGCATCTGAAAAAGAATAATATGAGAAGCATCATTTTACAGACCGCCTCGCGATACCTGCTGCCAATATTGCTGCTGTTCTCGTTTTTCCTGCTGTTACGTGGCCATTATCATCCGGGCGGTGGATTTGTAGGAGGCCTCGTTGCATCCATTGCATTCGTATTGCACAGCTTTGCGTATGGAACCGACGACACGATGAAGCTGCTGCGACGAAAACCCCTTTCACTGATCCCGATCGGACTGATC
>JADMKR010000206.1 GCA_015478765.1 Flavobacterium sp. | reverse complement strand
CGCTGTGGGCAACTGCAACCATTATTGCCACTGCCGCTACTGTGGCGATATTCTTTTATGTAAGATAAAAAAGCCGCTAATTAAGCGGCCTTTTAAAATTCTTGAAATTAAAGTTCAATCTTCTTCTCGGGTTTAATTTTGTTCACTTTATTATTTTTTGCCATCTTCATGTTCAGCATTTCAACCCCCAGCGAAAACGCGATTGCGAAGTAAAGGTATCCTTTAGGAACGGCTGAAACACCGGTGTCGAAGAATGAAGCATTGGCTAAATGAGCCGCTTCCGTAATCAGCATGAATCCGATTAGCACTAAAAATGCGAGTGCCAATATTTGAATAGTCGGGTGCTTGTTAACGAAAGTGCCGATCGGTATGGCGAACAGCATCATCACAAGTACCGAAATCACTACGGCAGTAATCATAATATAGAGAGCACCTTCGATTCCGTTGGTCATACCAACCGCGGTGAGGATACTGTCGAAAGAGAATACTAAATCGATCAGAATGATCTGAAAAATCACGCTTCCGAATGCTTTGGTGGCCGTTTTCTTCAGGTTCGCTTCTTCTTCACCTTTTTCCTCAACTTTTTCGCGGATCTCTTTAGTACTCTTGTATAGCAGGAACAATCCGCCCGCAAACAGAATTAAACTCTGGCCAGACAGTTCGGCCGACGCCCAATCCCAATCGAAAACAAACCAAGGTTCACTCATTGAAATCAGCCAGGTTATACCAAATAAAAGCGCGATCCGCATGAACATCGCGAGGAATAGACCGATTCGGGTCGCTTTCTTGCGCTGGTCTTCGGGCAATTTTCCAGTCGAAATCGAAATGAAGATAATATTGTCGATTCCCAGTATAATTTCCAGGAATGTTAAGGTCAATAGTGCGATCCACGCACTTGGGTTTAAGAAAACTTCCATTGATTACTTGATTTTGGTGACTGTTCCGCGTTGCTTATTGGCACTGCCAACCACGCCGAACTCAAAGGTATATGAATTTTCTGAAGTCGTCAAAATTTTCATTGCGATGGCTTTTTTTTCCTCCATATTTTTCGGGTTTATCTTCTGGACAATGTATTCGCAGTCGTTGATCCAACGCACGCTGGAAGTATCGGCTTTTCCCTCGTAGAAATCTATTTCTGTATCTTCGGTCCGAATGAAAGTGGTGGTTTTCTTGACACCGTCAACTTCATAAACAAATTCAAACTCACCGGTACGGAAATCGGAGCAGTTTCGTTCCACATCGTAGCAGGAAATAAGTAAAAGCGGGACAAAAGCAAAAAGCAATCTTTTCATGATGGAATGTTTTATGAAATTTTAATGTTGTACTTGTGCAGCAAACCTGCGAGGCCTTCGCTTGAAAATTTTGCGCCTTTCAGCATATTTATTTCAGGGTCCATTGTGTAATTATAGGCCGATGTAAAATCGGATTGTTGCAAGTTCGTTCGGTCAAATACGCTTCCCGAAAGGTCGCAGTTCACAAAGACTGCTTTGGTTAAATCGGCACCTGAAAAATTGGCATCGCGTATAGAACAGCCTGAAAATTTCGTTTTATGAAGCTTCTTGTTGATGAACCACGTATAGTCGAGCATCGAATCGGTAAAAGATACGTTAAACAGAAAGTCACGGCATTCGTCGAATCGGATACCCATTAACTTCGATTTGGAAAAGTGAACCGTCTGCAAACCGCATTCGTAAAACTTGGTCATCGACATATTACAATCGGTGAAATTGCAATCGATGAAAGTGCAGTTATTGAAGATGCTGTTGGAAAAGTCGCAGTTTATGAAACGGCAATTCTCAAATTCAAGTCGGTCGGTCTGTCGGCCGGCCAATTCCAATTTTTCAAATACGCGATCAGTGTTTATGTTATTCATTATTTTCCGAAAAGGCTTTTCATTATGGTGTTCAATCCTTTAAACACAAGATATACCGCAATAAAACAGATGGCAATTCCAAGAGCGAGAACCAAATAATGCCATATATTTTGTTTGTTGATAAAAGCGTTGTATATCACCGATGGTCCTATGAAAAGCAGCGGCAGTGCCCACGCCATGTATCCAATTCCTTTATTCAGTACTTGTCGATCGGTCATGATGGATTTTTAAAATTATCGACAGCTTTTCGTACACTGCCAAATTCTTGAAGCATTGCAGCCGCCGTGTCATATTCCACCGGAATCTCTTCCATAATCATTCGCGCTCCCCGGTCAACGAGCTTATCATTGCTGAGTTGCATATCGACCATTTTATTGCCTTTCACTTTTCCCAGCTGGATCATCGTCGCTGTGGTAATCATATTCAAAACCATTTTCTGCGCTGTTCCGGCTTTCATACGCGAGCTTCCCGTTACGAATTCGGGGCCAACGACAACTTCAATCGGAAATACAGCCGATTTTGCAAGCGGACTACCCTCATTACACGTAATGCAGCCGGTTGTTATGCCGTTTTCGTTGCATTTCTGCAATCCGCCAATAACATAGGGTGTGGTTCCCGATGCGGCAATTCCAATTACCACGTCATTTTGAGTGATATTATGCGCTTGCAGATCCAGCCACGCCTGGTTGACGTCATCTTCGGCATTTTCGACCGCTTTTCTGATAGCTGCGTCGCCGCCGGCAATGATGCCGTTGACAAGATCAAAGGGAACTCCGAAAGTGGGCGGACATTCCGATGCGTCGACGATACCCAATCGGCCCGAAGTTCCAGCGCCAATGTAGAACAGGCGGCCACCGGTTTTAAGCCGTAATATAATTTCGAGTACCAAAACTTCAATTTGTTTCAGCGCTTTTTCAACTGCAAAAGCAATGGTTTTGTCCTCGCCGTTGATCGATTCGAGAATTACCGATACCGGCATTTTTTCCAGGTCGTTATGAAGTGAAGGTTGTTCGGTGGTTTTGGTAAATGACATCGGATTTTATTGAAGCACAAATTTACCAATTAATTCGCAGCTAGACGAAGCATGCGAGAATAATCCCCAGGATTATCATCGATATTTTGGCAATATTGAATTTGTGCCCTTCGCTGGTTTCAAAAATGATGGTAGAGGAAATATGGAACAATATCCCGATGACTACCGCGGTGATTTCCTTGTGATATTGGTTCAATGTTGGCACAAATTGCGACACTGCGGTACCCAGTGGTGTCATCAGTGCAAAGACTACCATAAAAATAAAAATGATTTTTTTATCAAGGTTTGCATTTACGAAAAATGACGTCAGGATAATTGCAATCGGAAGGTGGTGGATGGCGATTCCGATGGCTAAATCATGGTGATGGCTTACCGGAAATCCTTCGAGGAATGCGTGCAGGCAAAGACTGATAAACAATAACCAAGGCATCCGATGAATTTGCGGATGTCCGTGTACGTGGCCGTGTTCGGCACCTTTTGAAAAGAATTCCAATATGATCTGAAACAATATCCCGATCATTATGAAAATACCGGTGGCATGTGAATGCCCGTGCGCGTTGTCGGCATGGGAATCGGAATGGCCATAAACTTCTGGAAGCAGATGCATGACGGTGAGTGACAGCAGAAAAGCGCCGCTGAATGCAAGTAGTAGTTTAAGCCGCGATTTGTCCTTCGGTTTGATAAGCAGTGCTATGGCGTATCCGATCAGCACCGACAGCAGTGGCAAAAGGTAATTCATCTATTTGAAAATCATTATCAATCGTTCGCTCTCGGTTTTATGAAATTTGTGCAATTTGTAATCGCCAAAGATATCGAGGAGGTAGATTCCGGCATCTTCCATCAGCGCTTCAAAATCAGACAGCTGCAACGCCTTGACCTTTTCGGTAAAACGATAACTTTCGCCGTTGTCTTCAAATGTGATTTCTTTAAAAATATAGCCTTCGGAGACATATCGTTTTAAATGAAAGTCGACTTCGTCAACCGTCTTGATTTCTTCCGGCACCAGATTTTTCACTACGAAATCCACATTCATGAAATCGATGACAGCAAATCCCGTTTCGGTAAGGCTGTCTTTAATAGCCGATAATGTCCGAATGTTATCATCGTCATTCTCAAAATAGCCGAAACTCGTAAACAGATTGAAAATCGCATCGAATTTTTCGTCGAATGGTTTCCGCATGTCGTGCACCGTAAAATGCAATTTTTCGTTTTCGAATTTCTTGGCTGCCTGAATGCTGTTTTCCGATAAATCGGCTCCCGTAACGTCGTAGCCAATCTGATTCAGATAAACCGAATGCCGACCCTTTCCGCAGGCCAGATCCAAAATTTTTGCGTCGTCGGGCAGGTTCAGGTACTGCGTGATATTGTCCATGAAAAGTTGCGCCTCGGCATAATCACGGTCTTTGTAAAGAATATGATAATAAGGGGAATCGAACCAGGAGGCGTACCACTTTTGTGATTTTGGCGTAGCTGGAACGGATGATGGTTTTTGGGTGTCTGACATTAATTCGGTGATCGGATTTCTAACGTGCAAATTTAATGTATTTTTGCAGGGAATACTTGATTTTACAATGGAAAATAATTTTCAGATGGTTGCCAAGACCTTTTTTGGTTTTGAAGAGATTTTGGCAAAAGAATTACAAATTTTAGGTGCACAAAATGTCGAGACCGGCGTCCGTGTTGTGCGGTTCGAAGGCGATAAAGGATTTATGTACAAAGCTAACCTTTCACTGCGCACTGCACTTAAAATTCTAAAGCCGATTTATCATTTCCGGGCTTTTAACGAAGCCAGTCTGTATAAGGGAATAATGGGGATCAACTGGTTAAAGTACATGAATGCAAACCAGACGTTCGTCATAGACGCCACCGTACATTCCGATCATTTCAATCACTCTGAATTCATTGCGCAGAAATGCAAAGATGCCATCGTAGACCAGTTCCGAAATAAGACGGGTCAGCGGCCGAGCGTCGACAAAGACTATCCCGATCTTCGCATCAACATTCATATCGATAAAGATCAATGTTCGGTTTCACTTGACAGTTCCGGCAATTCGCTGCACCAACGGGGATATCGTACCGCGACCAATATTGCGCCCATCAACGAAGTGCTTGCCGCCGGAATGATTTTGCTTTCCGGATGGGAAGGGCAGGGCGATTTCCTTGACCCGATGTGTGGTAGCGGAACCATATTGGCCGAAGCAGCGATGATTGCCTGCAATATTCCGGCTAACATCAATCGGAAGGAGTTTGCGTTTGAAAAGTGGGCCGATTGGGATAATGATTTGTTTGATACGATCGTTGATTCACTGCTGAAGAAAGTTCGTGAATTTCATTATACGATCACCGGTTTTGACAAAGCACCGTCGGCAGTTGCAAAGGCAAAGGCAAATATCAGGAATGCGAATCTCGACGAATACATAAAAATAGAGGAGCAAAATTTCTTCGATACCGAAAAAACCACGCGCGGACCGCTGCACATGGTTTTCAATCCGCCCTATGGTGAACGACTCGACATTCAGATGGAACGATTTTACGCCGATATTGGCGATACGTTGAAAAAGAAATATCCGAGAACCAACGCCTGGTTTATCACTGCGAACCTTGAAGCATTGAAGTTCGTCGGGTTGAAACCTTCGCGAAAAATAAAATTATTCAATGGAAGCCTGGAAGCCCGGCTTGTGAAATACGAAATGTATGAGGGAAGCAAGCGGACTAAATTCCAGACCGACGATAAAAACAACGACCCAAGCTAAAATTATGTCACTTAAAACAAAAGCCTTTATTTACCAGTTCATTTGCTTCGCGATTTTATTTATAGGAGCGAGATTCCTGCTCGACATGTATTCGTCATTATCCGGATTTTGGCTTCCGGCAACGGCATTCGTTATTGGAACTTTGCTCTCACCGAAATTCCAGGTTGTCAATACAAATCAAGGGCAAAAAATGTTTATGAAGTGGATGTTTGTCAAAGGAATAAAAGAAGTGAAGTAAACTTATAGTTTAGGTTCAGGCGTGATCTCCTTTTTATACAAAGGGATGAAATACGAGATAGTGTAATTAAAGCCAACGCCGAATTTGCCTGCATACGTACGATTAAAACCCGGGATGTATAAATTCTCGAATGAGTCGGGTTGCTTATTTGTCACCAGATAATTTATTCGAAAACTGAAGCCGGCAAATACATTGTTGAACAACTCCGCTTTCATTCCGGCGACCACTTCGATCCAGCTTGCCGAGAGTCCGTCGAAATTTTCACCTGAAATTATCGTTTCCGATTGACCGAAGTAAGGATAGGGATTATAAATCCGGTACGAATTTAATGTTTGATTAAAACTGCTCACGCCATAGCGCAAACCAACCGAAATTACATTCTCCATGTCGAGCCAGTTTTCGTAAGCGTTATAATCGAAACCCACTTTAAAATAGGTGCCTGAGGTGGTAAAGTTCAGCCGCGCATCGTCGACTGTAATTTTCTCATTGCCAATTTCACCTGCGACAAAGTGATTTTTTGTCAATCGGTAGTCTCCCACCACCTCGAAACCACGGTAATCGCTGTCGTAAACCGATCGGGCAAGTTTGTAGATATCGGCGCCCACACGCACACCATGTCGTTGGGTTTTCACCGGCAGACTGTCAACCGTCGCTTCCTGGGCAAAGGTTGCCTCAAGCGTCAACAGTAACGATATGCTAAAAATAAATTTGGAGATGCGTTTCATTCTCGGAATTGATGTTGTGGTTTTCGACGATTATATTTTTTATCCAGCTGCCTTCGACCAGAGGCGTAGTGCCATTTAGAAGGAAGGGCGGGGGTAGGGCGATATCGTTGTTTAAATCGAATATTGTACGGTAACCGCATGCTCTCGACACATATTCGGTAGTGCGTGTGTAATTAAACTGGATTTCGTCTGAATAGATCAGGTCGGGATTGGTATTGCCGCTTTGGTAAATGAATTCAAAATTGGCACTATCATCCGCGATGTTCAACGGGATCTTGATTTCGTTTGTACCGTTGAATACAGGAATTGTATCAGGAGTTGTAAATTCGTCGGAAAGCACTTTTAGGTTGGTAATGTTTCGCGGCTGATTGGTTTCGGCATTAAAAAATGAAATTACCAATCTTGGCGTTACCGGAGTTGCCGGATCGCAGATATCGTCTTTTTCGCAGTTCCACAAAAGCAAGGCGAAAATCGGCAGCAACAAAACCATTGTTCTCTTCAAAAATAGATTCATCGGTTAGCGTTTTTCCAAAAGTACGACATTTTCGACATGGTGGGTTTGAGGAAACATATCGACCGGCCTTACCCGCGTCACCTTGTATTTCTCGTCCATCAGCGCCAGATCCCTCGCCTGTGTAGCTGAATTGCAACTGACATAAACGATTTTTTGCGGCGCAATATTCAGTATCTGTTCCACTACATCCTTGTGCATTCCATCGCGGGGAGGATCGGTGATGATAACATCGGGATGACCGTGCTGCGCGATGAACTCTTGGTTGAAAATCATTTTCATGTCGCCAACGTGGAAATCGCAGTTGGTTATATTGTTGCGTTCGGCGTTTATGCGTGCTTCGATTATAGCTTCCGGTACACTTTCGACGCCAACTACCCTGGCTGCTTTTTTAGATATGAATTGGGCAATTGTACCTGTACCGGTATATAAATCATACACTATTTCATCACCTTGGAGGTCGGCGAAGTCGCGGGTAATTTTATAGAGTTCGTATGCCTGGTCTGAATTTGTCTGATAAAAAGATTTCGCATTAATGCTGAACTGCAAACCTTCCATTTCTTCCAGGATGTAATCCCGGCCTTTATATAAATGCACCTGTTGGTCGTAAATCGTATCGTTCGGCTTGTTGTTTACCACATACTGGAGCGATGTTATTTCGGGGAAACGCTCTGCAAGATGATCCATCAGCAATTCCCTTTTTTGCTGGTCGTCCTCAAAAAACTGAATGAGAACCATAATCTCGCCGGTAGACGTGGTTCTGATCATCAATGTCCGCAGTAGTCCTTCATGGTTACGCGGATTGAAAAATGAGAGATCGTTGACATTGGCAAATTGGCGCACAGCATTTCGGATAGCGTTCGACGGATCTTCCTGCAAATAACATTTGTGAATGTCCAGAATTTTGTCCCACATGCGCGGAATATGGAAGCCCAGTGCATTGCGATTGTCGAGTTCGCCCACGCTGTCAATTTCCGCTTCGGTAAGCCATCTGGCATTGGAAAACGAAAATTCCATTTTGTTTCTATAGAAAAACTGCTTTTCGGAACCCAGGATCGGTTCAAATTCGGGCAAGGATACCTTTCCGATTCGCTGCAGGTGGTTGCGAACTTCATTCTGTTTAAAAACCAGTTGCTGATCGTAATTCATATTTTGCCATTTGCAGCCGCCACAGGTGCCGAAATATTCACATTTCGGAGTGATTCGATGCTCTGATAATTCGTGAAAGCGAACAGCTTTACCTTCGTAATAGGCCTTGCGCTTTTTGAATGTCTGAACATCAACAACGTCGCCCGGGACTACATTGGGAATGAATATAACTTTACCGTCCGGGGCTTTTGCTACCGATACGCCTTTAGCGCCGGCATCCAGCACTTTTATGTGATTAAAAATGACCTTGTCTGTATTTTTTCTTGCCATGGCGCAAAAATAAGCCTTTAAAGTTTTATAATTTTTATTTTGGAATAATTTACCACCCGAAGTTAAAAAGCAGTAACCAGCAATGTCCACAGAATTATCAAAATGGGCCCGCATACACCGATCAAAATTCCGCCGGTTCGGAAATCTTTCTGGTCGATAAGTCCGGTACTATAAGCAATGGCGTTTGGCGGTGTCGAAACAGGCAGAAGCAATGCGCAGGATGCACAAAGTCCGATTACGACAGGAAACACCGTCGGATTGGCGCCCGCAGAGATAGCCATCAGTGAAATGGCGATCGGTATCAATATTGTCGTTGCGGCGGTATTGCTCATAACGTTTGATAACATTACGGTGACAAATGCGAACATGATCAGCATCAAATAATAATTTACCGTCATTCCTTTGATATTGTCGACGAAATATTGGGCGAGTCCCTGTTCCTTAATGGCCAGTCCGAGTGCTAGTCCGCCGGCAACCAACATCAAAGTATCCCAAGGCAGCGATCGGACGTCGTCGGCATCGATGATTCCGAACATGGTAAGTCCAACGATCGGTATGCCTGAAACGGCTGCTACAGGAATTCCGGTCCATTGCGATGTTAGCCAAAACAATAAAGTTATCGAAAGGATGATCAATGTAATTCGCCGTCGTATCTTATCTTCGATTCGATACTCGTCATCGATTGGTGTTTGGACTGAAAGGAATTCCATTTGCAGCGTTTCAGTCGTGATTTTATATTTGTGGAGCAGTACCTTCCAAAGCAATACAATTAATACCAATGCGATTGGTATGCCAATGACCATCCATTCGATAAATGAAATCTCGATTCCAATCCCTTCCAGGGCACCAACGGCGATTGCATTGGGAGCCGATCCGATAATCGTTCCCATCCCGCCAATAGCGGCAGCCGATGGTATTCCGATCAATAATACTTTTGTTAGCGGTGCATTTTTGCCCAGTTGGGTCAGCAAAGGCGATACCGTTGCCAGCATCATCGCCGTGGTCGCTGTGTTACTCATCAGCATTGACATAACCGCTGTGGTAAGCATTAATCCCAGCATCACATTTTGCGCCCGGCTTCCGAATTTTGGCAAAGCGAAACTGAGAAGTTTGTAATCGAGGCGGGTTTTTTTAAGCCCTTCTGCAAGGAAGAATCCGCCAAGAAATAGCCAAATCACGCTATCGGACCATGTTTGAACATATTGGCTGGCATCCATGGTTTCTTCGCGTCCCATGGTAAAAACCAGAAAGCCCACGATTAATATCCCTACTGCAAATGGAGGGATGGCTTCGGTAATCCATAAACCAATGGCGAAAAACATCAGGAACAATACTGAATCCTGCGTTTGGCTAAAACTTTCATCGCGCAGCACCAGTGTAAGCACAATAGCGGCCAAGGCCGACATTAAAAAGAAGATCACGCGGCTTTGTCTTTCTGCGCGGAATTCGATGCGGGTTCGTTTTCGGGAATAGTTTCTGGAATCTGACATATCAAAGTAGTGACGCGTAAAAATAGGCAGAAATAATCATCTACTGTGGAAATTCGGAGGGATTCGACAATTTAATGTTACGTTAAAGTTGCCCGAGCGGCAGCTTGCCGCAATTGAAATCGTTAAATTTGAAACAACTTAAAAATCAACGTTATGAAAAGAAATGCAACCGCAGTATGGGAGGGATCTTTAAAAGAAGGTGCCGGAAAAATATCCTTGGAAAGTAAGACGCTTGAAAATGCGCAATATTCATTTAAGACACGTTTCGAGCAGGGTAACGGAACCAATCCGGAGGAACTTATTGCGGCGGCACACGCAGGTTGCTTCACAATGCAGTTAACGGCCTATATTGGCGAGGAAGGTTATGAAGTGGAATCCATCGAAACAAAATGTGATATTGATTTCCAGGATGGCAGTATTGTAGGCTCACATCTAACATTATCGGCAAAAATAAAAGGCATTACCGACGAAAAGTTTCAGGAGTTGGTGACCAAAGCCGAAACAAAATGTCCGGTTTCGAGATTATTGAACACCAAAATTACATCAGAAGCTACGCTTGCTTAATTTAGGCAAACGTAAAAACCACAAGAAAGTTTGTATTTTTGCCGTAGCCACAGACGCACAGCTTTAGGAGCTGAGCCACGAATTCACGAATTAAAAATAGTTAGTTCGTACCAGCGTCTGGTCGCGGCGCAACATAAAAGAATATTAAAATAGTATATAGCATGGCAGTTTTAGAGAAAATCGGTTCAGAAGAAGCAATGGCGTTGGAAAATAAATATGGCGCACATAATTATCACCCGTTACCTGTGGTTCTAAGCAGGGGCGAGGGCGTTTATGTTTGGGACGTAGACGGTAAAAAGTACTACGATTTTCTGGCGGCTTATTCGGCGGTAAATCAAGGTCATTGTCATCCGAAGATCGTAGATGCGATGATATCGCAGGCAAAAACGCTGACATTGACGTCGCGGGCATTTTTTAATGACAAACTCGGTCCGTTTGAAGAATATCTTGCGAAAACTTTTGGTTTTGATAAGGTTCTGCCTATGAATACCGGTGCTGAAGCGGTCGAAACAGCTATTAAAATTTGCCGGAAATGGGCCTACGAAGTCAAAGGTATTGCCGAAAATGCCGCTCAGATTGTAGTTTGCGACGGGAATTTCCACGGACGGACAACCACGATCATTTCTTTTTCGGACGATGTGAATGCACGCAATAATTTTGGTCCGTATACCGACGGATTTGTGTCGATCGATTATAATGATTTAGAAGCCCTGGAGCGTGCTTTTGAATCAAATAAAAATATGGCGGGCTTCTTAGTGGAACCGATTCAGGGCGAAGCGGGAGTTTTTGTGCCAGCCGACGGTTACCTTTCAAAAGCGAAGGCTTTATGCGAAAAACATAATGTATTGTTTATTGCCGACGAAGTTCAAACCGGGATTGCGCGTACCGGAAAGTTGCTGGCTTGTCATCACGAGAATGTACAGCCGGATATTTTGATTTTGGGCAAGGCGCTTTCGGGCGGTGTGTATCCGGTTTCTGCCGTATTGGCAAATGATTCTGTGATGAATGTGATTAAACCGGGGCAACATGGTTCAACGTTTGGTGGAAATCCTGTGGCGGCGGCAGTGGCTATTGCGGCGCTTAAAGTGGTGAGCGAAGAAAAGCTAGCTGATAACGCGGAAGCGTTGGGGCAGATTTTCCGCGAGAAATTATCAGAATATATCAAGGGATCGGATATTGCGAAAGAAGTTCGAGGTAAAGGATTGATGAACGCGATCGTGATCAATGATACCGAAGATAGCTCCACCGCTTGGGATATCTGCATTGCACTACGCGATAACGGTCTTTTAGCAAAGCCGACACACGGAAATATCATCCGGTTTGCGCCACCTTTAGTAATGAACAAAGAGCAGTTAATCGACTGTGTGTCAATTATCATTTCGACCTTGAAACAATTTGAAAATAGATAAGGTTTATCTTTTATGAACGATTTATCAGATTCACATTTGGATTTGCAGTTGAACGAGGTTGCGCTGAAATATCTGGAAGAAATCGCAAAGTGGAGCCGGTTTTTGTCGGTCGCCGGTTATATCGGACTTGCATTCTTATTGTTGTTAGGACTGGTGTCGGGCATTTTTCTGACAAGCTCTGCCGATGTGGTTACAGGAATCTTCGTTATCGTTTTCTACTCGGCGTTCGTAAGTGTGTATATTTTTCCGGTATTCTATCTGTACCGATTTTCAACGAAGGTCAAAAACGCACTTCAATTGTCCGACTCACAAGAACTGGCTGAATCTTTCGGATACTTAAAATCGCACTATAAATTCCTTGCAATCGCCAGCATCATTATCATATCGCTTTATGCATTGATGATGTTTGGTGCGGTAATAGGCGGACTGGCCGATTTTGTTTGGTAAAAAAAAATCCGCTTCTAAAGCGGATTTTTAATTTGAATAGGTGACTATTGACTTTGCTGGATTCGCTCTAGCATTCGCTGCTGCATCTCCATCATGCCTTGTTCGCCGATGAATACCATCGAATAAATTGTCCAAATTAAATATATCGAGCTTAGAACAATACCAATTATGGCGAGGATGCGGCCCGTGTTAATATTGGAATAATTAGAATATAGCTCTGGATTTTCCTGATAGAGCACGAGATCCTTTTTGGCAAGCACCAATGCTACGATTCCCAGTGTTAGCCCCACAATCCCCCAGCAGCAGCAAGTAAGGATTGAAAGTATTCCCAAGATAAGAACCGCGGTCGCGTTAGGTAATTTTTGTTTCTCCATAAAAGTGTTTTAAGTTAGTTAAACAGGATGTTTTTGTAAATATAGGAAATAATCATAATGGTGGCATTTACGATAGCAAAGCTCACTATCAATTTGTGGTAATTTCGCGCCCGGTCAATGAAATTAAGGATAATGAACAGGAATAGGAATAGGGTGGTGTAAATGGCCGGGAACATTTTAAATGCGGCGCCAAAATCACCAGTAAGCACCAGGATGAATGCGCGCTGGGTTCCACAACCTAAACACTCCATTCCAAACAGGGATTTACTCAAACACGGAAACATATACTTTTCCATAACATTTACTTTAATGCAATTTTACAAAAAAACGAGAATAATACTTGTAGAGAATCGATTTAATATTGCTTCTTTTGCGAATGTGAAATAAAAATTTATGAAGATATTTATTATACTACTCATGATATTTGCAATCGGATTTGCATTTTATGAGCAAAGCCGGGAAGGCGGAAATACATATTTAGTGATCATTGCCATAGTCATTTTTATGATCGGGATGATGCGATTAAGCGCGAAAACACCAAGCAAAAATCAAGATGAAAATGAATCCTAAATTCAAAATAGGCGACCGGGTTTCCGTACTCGACGAAGCGGTCGATGGGGTGGTTGTGAGCGTGGCAAATGATGCGGTCACAATAGATTCTGCTGACGGATTTACATTGACATATAATGTCAATGAGTTGATTATAACACACAATTCCAGTATGTTAGGAAACTCTATTCAATCAGTTGATTTAAACAATGTTTTGAAAGAGAAGGAGATCCCCAAACCGCGTAGTTTTGTAAAGGAAAAGAAGTTGAAAGGTGAAATTCCACCGCCCGAATTTGATTTGCACATAGAAAAGCTGGTCAAGAATTTCCGCGGAATGTCAAATTATGACATACTGACTCTTCAGTCCGATACGGCAAAACGTCACGTCGAATTTGCAATCCGGAATCGTATTCCGAAGATTGTTTTTATCCATGGTGTTGGTGAGGGAATTCTGAAAAGCGAACTCGACTTTTTACTCGGCCGATATCCCAACGTTGATTTTCGGGATGCCAATTATCAAAAATACGGACTGGGTGCCACCGAAGTTTTCATCCGACAGGCCAAACAGGATTAGTCGGTGATATTGAGTTCGCCCAATAGATAATCATCGGCAAGCAGAAATTCATTACGGCCTTTCTTGAAAGTGACCTTTTTAAGCCGGATGGTATGTGAAAAACCGTTTCCTCCGGGAAGTTCTTGGGAAACCACTTCAATTACTCCGCTCATTCCGGGCACACCTGGAACTCCGGTCCAAATTTGGGTTGGTGTCACCGGCGGTGCTCCATTGCAGAAAAATGTCGCATCTATAACAGTAGCCGGTGCGAACTGGTAATATGTGAGCACATTGTCATCATCTAAAACTCCGGTCTTGATTTCGCCGAGAGATGAAGTGTCGAGCAGCGCAGGATCAAGTTTCAAATCGATTGCTTCGAGGCCAATAATTTTAAAAACCCGGGATGTAGATGGGCATTTTTGCACTTCCAAAGCGCCAAAATTGAAATTGAGTACCGGCGCAGTAACTTCAAATACGCCAAATGGAAAAATGTCGTAAACCTGCGTCGAACCATCAGTTTTTTCAAAAGTGATGTTCCTAAAAACGATATTGTTTTGGTAGCCTGTTATCTTTTGGCCACCTTCGAATCCAGTTGCAGTATTTGGTTCGATTCGCGCCGTTGTTATTATTTCGATGTCTCCTGAAGTCGCTTCCCATTCCTCTACAATCAGGGGAAAAGCTGCCGGAATAGCTCCGCAGATACTTGGATTCGTCACATCACCATCGTAAAGGCGATAAACCACTTTATTGACAGAATTGTCGATTGCAATATTCTGGACAGTTCCGGTTTCTGTAGGTTCCAATGGGAAAGCGTCGGTAAAGGTGGCGCTGTTTTCGTCACTGCCAATTTTCAGTATCAACGCTTCTGCTCCATTTAGTTTATAGATTTTATTGGCACAGCGCTGCGCATTTACTTCGCTGAAATCAATATCCTCGAAAACCAGATCTCCGTCGTCGCATCCACTCAACACAATAGTAAATAAGGCAAAAATCCCAATTAATCGTTTCATCTCAATAAGTTTAAGCAAAAATAGGATATTTATTTT
>JADMKR010000205.1 GCA_015478765.1 Flavobacterium sp. | reverse complement strand
ACTAGAATTCATCCGCCAACTTCAGCAGCAGGGCCGCAATGTATTGATGGTTGGTGACGGCTTGAACGACGCAGGCGCATTGGCACAGAGCAATGTTGGTATATCGATTTCCGAAAACGTAAATGTGTTTTCACCCGCATGCGATGCGATTCTCGATGCGACCGGATTTACCAAGCTGCCTTTCTTCCTGAAATTGGCCAACAAAGCTATCACCACCATTAAAATGAGTTTTACGCTATCGCTATTGTATAACGTGGTCGGATTATCGTTTGCGCTGACGGGCAATTTACTGCCATTGGTTGCGGCCATCATCATGCCGCTCAGCACAATTACCATCGTGGGATTTGTGACATTAATGACCAATTATTACGCGTCGGTTCTAATTGGAAAAAAGCGGCCAAGCACGGTGTCGGAATAAAATAAATGTATATGATAAATGTCATATTTACTGTAGAAGCGTCGGAGTAATTTTGCCTAATAATTTAAGTCATGAGTGTCATCTATTTATTGATATCGATAAGCATTGTGGTTGCTGTTCTCTTTTTTGCCGCATTCATCCAGGCAGTGAGACGTGGCCAATATGACGACGACTATACACCATCGGTCAGGATGCTTTTTGACGACGAACTGCAAACCGATACCCAAACAGAAACCAAAGACGAAAAACAGGATTAATTATGGAATTACAGCAATTTTATTACGATAACAAAATTGTAAAGAAATTTATTTATGCCACGATCGTTTTCGGCGTAGTGGGGATGTTGGTTGGATTGCTCTTAGCACTGATGTTCCTCTTTCCAAACATTACCGACGGCATTTCGTGGTTGAGTTTTGGCCGATTGCGTCCGCTGCACACCAACGCAGTGATCTTCGCATTTGTTGGAAATGCGATGTTTGCGGGAATCTACTATTCACTGCAGCGTCTCTTGAAAGCGCGTATGTACAGCGATTTTTTAAGCAATCTGAATTTCTGGGGATGGCAGCTGATTATCGTTGCCGCGGCTATTTCGTTACCAATGGGTCACACTTCATCCAAGGAGTACGCCGAACTCGAATGGCCTATCGACATCGCACTTGCCATAATTTGGGTCGTTTTCGGGATCAATATGATTGGTACAATCATCAAGCGGCGCGAACGGCATTTATATGTAGCGATCTGGTTCTATCTGGCAACATTCGTGACCGTAGCCGTACTGCACATATTCAACAGCTTGGTGATTCCGGTTTCTGCAATGAAGAGTTACTCGGTTTATGCCGGCGTACAGGATGCGTTGGTACAGTGGTGGTATGGCCATAATGCAGTGGCGTTCTTTTTAACTACGCCGTTCCTCGGACTGATGTACTACTTTATTCCGAAAGCTGCGAATCGCCCGGTGTATTCTTACCGTTTGTCGATCGTTCACTTCTGGTCACTGATTTTCTTGTATATCTGGGCCGGACCGCATCACTTACTGTATTCGGCGTTGCCAAACTGGGCCCAGAATCTGGGTGTCGTATTTTCAATAATGTTGCTGGCGCCATCTTGGGGTGGTATGATAAACGGATTGTTGACATTGCGGGGAGCTTGGGATAAAGTCCGCGTCGATCCCGTACTGAAATTCTTCGTCGTTGCGATCACCGGTTACGGGATGGCTACTTTCGAAGGTCCGATGCTTTCACTTAAAAATGTAAATGCCATCGCGCACTTCACCGATTGGATCGTAGCGCACGTTCACGTTGGCGCACTTGCCTGGAACGGATTCATGGCATTTGGTATGATTTATTGGTTGGTGCCCCGTATGACAAAAGCACCGTTGTTCTCAGTTAAACTTGCCAATGCCCATTTTTGGATCGGGACACTCGGTATCATCATTTATACATTGCCAATGTATGTTGCAGGATTCCTTCAGGCATCGATGTGGAAACAGTTCAATCCGGATGGTACATTAACCTACGGTAACTTCCTTGAGACCGTTACCCAGATCATGCCGATGTACTGGATGCGAATGATTGGCGGTTCGATGTATATAATCGGAATGTTCATACTGGTATATAATATCATTCAAACGGTCCGTAAAAACGCACCTGTAGAGGACGAACTTGCCCAGGCCCCGGAATTAGTCCGAATTACCAACAAACGAGTCAAAGGTGAAAAATTCCACCCCTGGCTAGAAAGAAGACCGATCCAGTTGACCATTCTTGCAACTGTTGCAATTTTGATAGGTGGCATCATCCAAATTGTTCCGACCATAATGGTAAAGTCGAATATTCCCACCATTGCCGCAGTTAAACCATACTCTCCATTGGAACTCGAAGGCCGTGATTTGTATGTCCGCGAAGGTTGTGTTGGCTGTCACAGTCAGATGGTGCGACCGTTCAGGAGCGAGGTGGAACGATACGGTCCGCAGTCGAAAGCCGGCGAGTTCGTATATGATCACCCATTCCTTTGGGGATCGAAACGTACCGGCCCTGACCTGTTGCGCGTTGGCGGAAAGTATAATGACAGTTGGCATTTTAATCATATGTGGGACCCGCAGAGTACGTCATCGGGATCGATAATGCCGGGTTACAAATGGTTGTTTGATAATGAGGCCATGGACATATCCGATATTCAGGCGAAGATGCGCGTGATGCAACAACTTGGCGTGCCGTATTCAGACGAAGAAGTTACCAATGCCGAGAAATCAATTCGCGACCAGGCTATGCTGATTGAGCGAAATCTCTACACCGATCCCGATTTTGTGAAGAGCTATGAAAGCAGTCGCAAAGCGGCCGAGGCCAAAGGTGAAAAATTTGTGCCGATGTACGAGCGCG
>JADMKR010000204.1 GCA_015478765.1 Flavobacterium sp. | reverse complement strand
CGAGATTGCCGCCCAGTTTCCACATCGGATCCTATGTATTTATCTGCGAAGCGTAAAACATAAACGGAGGATGGAATATGTACGAAGTATAGTTGACAGTTTCACAACCGTTCCGGTTTTATTGGTGGAAACATCAGAAGAAGCTGAAATTCATGCCAGAGTCCAGGGATACTTTTAAATAGCAATCGATTAAAAATTAAATATTATGAAAACATTGCAATTCACTGTCAAGATTAGCGCTTCGGCCAACAAGGTGTACCGCACAATGCTGGGCCTTGATGAGAAACGAACTTACGAATATTGGACCGCCGCTTTCAATCCGACTTCTTCCTTTGAAGGCAGTTGGGAGCAGGGCAGCAAAATTTATTTTGTTGGCACTAATGAAAATGGAAAAAAAGGAGGAATGGTTTCAAAGATAGAGGAGAACCGTCCGTCCGATTTCGTATCTATCAGACACTACGGGTTTCTAGACGGCGACAATGAAGTTACTTCGGGTGAAATGGTCGAAAAATGGTCGGGCGGAATCGAGAGTTATACCTTTGAGGAAAATGAAGGCATAACTAAAGTCACTGTAAACTGCGATACTGTCGAAGAATACATTGATTATTTTAACAAGTCGTATCCCGTCGCACTCGAAAAACTGAAAGAAATATCAGAAGGATAATCACTATGACTGCTGCATATTTACCCTGTTTCTGATTACCAACTGGTCGGCGCGGCCACGCCTGATCTGCAAGACGCGATACCATTGCATTTTACCGAGTGCGTCGTCGATGCGGTTTACGTTACGTACTGCTTTGGCGATCCATTTTGATTTGGGCTCCGGCAACTGTAAAATTTTACAAGACCGGCTTCCAATTAAATGATAGTTGAAGGACAGGTTGACCTGCTGGATGAACTTCTTCTGCGACAATCTTGCAGGCCACGGTGCTTTCAGGGGTTCCAGATGTAAAGCATGCGCCAATGCAATTGAATCGGCATCAGCTTCAGGCTGCGTTTTGCTCCATAAGTAGAGGCTTTTTATGGCAGCAAGATTGTTGTCGGGCATTATTTCAGGCGGAATTCCTATCAGGTAACCAATATATTTCCAAAGATGGTAAACAGCATCCGATTCATCTTCGGTAACCGAAATACCCAAATTCTGCAATCCACGCATGAACACCAATGAAAAACCCAGATAGGTTGCCACCATATCCCAAAAGTTCAGTGGTTCTCCCTGCTGGTCGATGCTCCAGTCGAGTTTTTGTTTAATCATGACGCGTGAATAGGCGTGCACCAGACGCGTGCGAACACAATAATTAAAACCTTCATTACCCCGCTGCAGCGCATTAGTACCGGTTACGGCATACCAGAAATTTGTGGTATCGGCAATTCTTTTGACCGCTCCCGAATGCAAAGCACCGGTGGCAATAAGTGGTTTGTTGATGGCGGCCGACTGGTAGCCAAGCATCAGGCTGTAATTTCTCAAAACAATCAACCCCGATTTACCGGAGCGCTGGCAAACTTTTCGGCCGAGGTCGAGCAGGTCAGTATTAACCCAGTCGGGTACAGTAGTCATTTGGCGTGCCAGTTCCCGCAAACTTGCAGATTCGCCTGTTCCATTGGCTATGCAGTCGGTTGCAAACTGAAGTGCTTCTCCAAACGGCTTTCCTAGGAAGATATCATCGATTACCTCATCGGCCAAATCATCTTTGGCAAAAAGCAGTGGTATGCTTTCCTTGGCTAAATCCAGCTTGGGCGTGGCAGGGAGCAAATTGAGCATTTCCCTACCATCTTCGCTATTCCAGAAATCGGCAAATGCGTTGGTATGTAACGAAAAACGACTTGGGATATCAATCAAAACGACCATTGTTTATATTCCTCAAAGATAACCCTAGATTGCGAAAGCTCGCCCCTTTTTCCCACCTAATTGATTTTATATCGAACAACTATTTTTCAGATTGCTGACCGTCGGCCGGTTCCTGCATATTTTTCATTTGCTCTGCCAGTGCGGGATCGGGTGTTATGTGGCTCATGCCAACCATCATTTTGTTTTTGAAGCCGGAAACTACTTTATCATCACCGTCCATCAATGCTTTGTATCCATCTTTGGCAACTTGTGCCGGATCGGCCAACGAATCCTCGTCTTGTACGATTTTGCTTGCATTCATTTTGGCTTTGTTAAAAAAATCGGTGTCGGTCGCACCGGGAAGGAGTGCTGTTACAGATATTTCGGTGTCTTTGAGTTCTGAACGCAGACCTTCAGAGAATGTTAGTACAAAGGATTTGGTACCGTGATACACTGCCTGCCAAGGACCGGGCGTTGTACTTGCAATCGACGCAAGGTTTAGAATTTTTCCGCTATTTCTCTTGACCATTCCCTGTAAGAAATGCTTGGTTAGAATCGTAGTCGCCGCAATATTCAGTTCGATGATGTCAAGTTCCCGCTGTATGTCGTTGTCCTTAAATAATCCGTACGCACCCTGCCCCGCGTTGTTTACCAGGATGTCAACCTGAAGCCCGCGTTTTTCGACCTCCTTGCATAACTCATAAGTTTGCTCGCGTTTGAAAAGGTCTTTGGCTATAGTTATTACATCAATTCCGTGTTTTGAAAATTCGGCCGCTTTTTGTTCAAGGTCGGCCTGATGTCGTGATACTATGATCAGGTTGTATTTATCCTGCGCAAATAGTTTTGCCAGTTCGTAGCCGATTCCTTCCGTTGCACCAGTAATAAGCGCGTAATTTTTGATATTAGCCATGGTATTGAATTTAAATTATAAAAGCATAAAAATACCATATTGGAAAAAGGTTACTATTATATAATATGATTCCGTACTTATACGATCTACCTATAATGTGTTAATTATTTGGCTGCCGAAACTATTTCGAATTGAAATATGTATTTTTGCTCGAATATCCTTATTTATAAGAACCCCAAGCTTATACGATTCGGAAACTTAAACCTACTACCATGCAAAAGATACTTTTATTCGTATTTCCAACTTCTCACGTCCTCTATTGAAGATTTTTATTACAATTGGCTTCGTTGTTGATTGTGCGGGACCTCTACATACTCTAAGGTTGCAGATTTCTGCAATTAGGCCATGACTTCTCTATAATGTTGGCAATACAATATTCATGAAAATACTCTATACCGGTAATTTATATAACGACTTATTTTGCGAGTTGACGTTTTCCAAATTTGCGGATAGTCCCAGTGGATGTTCTGTTTTTTATGAAAGTATCTCAAACCTGGCGGTCACACCTGATGTGGTCATCGCCGATTTTAATTCCGATCTTTCCTGGCGAAAGGAGCTTTCCACTATTCGGCATATAGATACAACGATTCCCTTTATAATATTGGGAACGGATGCTTCGGAAGATGCACCCATCATTTCTTTTCGGGAGGGCGCCGATGATTATATCCCAATCAGGCATTTAGATACTTTGTCGGCCCGACTCGCCAATCTTAACAAGCGCCCTGTTTCAGTAAGTTCCAAATCAGGCAGGGCAGATGCGGGTCTATTCCGCTCCAATATAAATTTAGGAAAAGTCCTGTTGCAATCAACTATAACTGCAAGTAAAGAAATACCGGGCCAACCCATATTGGCAGAGTCGGTGCTTGATACTTTAGCAGTCAATATCGCAGTATTGGATTGTAACGGAACTATCAATTATGTGAATCGATCCTGGACAAATTTTGCCGAATCGAATGCATCACCCGAAATTGTCCTGAAATCAATGGTAGGCTGTAACTACCTTCAAGCCTGCGAAGAAGCTATTGAACGAGGTGATGAATATGCTTCAGCGGCATATGTCGGAATTACAGGAGTATTACATGATGAAAATCCGGAATTCCAAATGGAATATCCATGCGATTCTTCCACAAAAAAAAGATGGATCCGGCTGCAGGTCAGTAAAATACCGGATTCCGCCAATATAATTGTTGCGCATACCGATATATCGGCGAGAAAACTTGCCGAAGAACAATTGAAGATCAGCGAAATGAAATTTCGTTCCTTGCTTGAGAATAACCGGGAAGGTTTGGCTCTGCTGGATGCAAATCTGAAACCGGTTTACTCATCGCCATCGGTAGTTGAAATATTGGAATATACTTCTGGCGAAATATTGAAGATAGACCTGCTCTCGCTTGCTCATCCCGACGACATGTCAATGCTCGTCAGTATAATGGATTTTGCAATGGCTAATCCCGGAGTTTCCACAAGGCCTGAAATCACGCGAATGCGGACGAAATCGGGTTCATGGAAATACGTGGAATGCACATTTAAAAATATGCTGCACGACCAACGCATCAATGCGGTAGTTCATAACTTTCGAGATGTCACCCAGGAAAAGATTTCTCATGATAAATTGCTTTACTCAAATCGATTATATGAAATAATCAGCCGCGTCAATCGAATCATCACCCGCACCAAAAGCGAATCGGCACTTTATGACCAAGTTTGCAATCTGATGATCGAACTCGGAAACTTCGAATTCGCATGGATAGGAACACTGAACGAAAACCGTGAAGTCGAGATGGTAGCCAATACCGGCCTTATTGAATGTGATTTTACATTTTTCAAAAACTATATTTACGATCATCAGGAAAAAGTGAAGGATGTAATCGATGGAAAAAAACCGTACTCACTGATTTCCATTGCCGACATTCCTGCGGAATTATCGGCATGCCACCCTGGATCGAAATGTTTTACATCGGCTATTTGTCTGCCACTGAAGAAGAATGGAAAAATCCTTGGGACGTTCAATTTGTATACTTCGGATGTCGAGATTTTTATTGAGCAGGAAATATCGCTTTTATGCGCAGTTACCGACGAAGTGTCATTTGGTATTGATGTAATCGATAAAGAACGGGCGCGCAAGTTTGCCGATAAGCAGTTGCGCATCAAGAATGCCAAGCTCTCCAGGGCGCAGGCATTGGCACAACTTGGAAACTTTGAAGTCGATCTCGACCTGCAGGTATCCGAATGGTCCCCAGAATTGTTGGCGATGTACGGCCTTCCTTTGGATAATTCCAATATTTCCTTAGCGCAGTGGCTTTCGATGGTTCATCCGGAAGACCTCCGCTTGGTAGCGAACTCAAAGGAACGAACACTGGCTTCGGTTGAAGGATATTCGGTAATGTTCCGCATAATAAGAAAGGATGGCGCGATCAGAAACATCGTGTTGCAGCTTGATTTTGAGCGCGACACTAACGGTCGCCCACATACAATGATTGGCGTTGCACAGGATATCACCGATTTGCAGGATATGAAAGATGCATTGCAAGCCTCGGAAAAAGCTTTCATGCATAGTGAAAGAAGATATAAACAAATCGTCGAACTGGCCAATGAGGGAATCGTTTTACTCAACGAACGAAACCAGATCGTGTTTACCAATCAAAGAATGGTATCGATGACAGGATATTCATCGGAAGAACTTACAGGGCTTGACTTGCTTTCGTTGATTTATAAAGCCGATAAAAAAGATGCGGCGAGCATTCATCGCAAGATTATTTCCAACGAAACCAATGTGATTGAAGTCTGCCTTTCGTCAAAATCCGGGAATAAAATATGGACAAGCATTGCTTCGAGCCGCATCGACGATTCACAGCAAGGATTCACCGGAACGATCGCACTTATTTCGGATATTACTTCGCGGCACAACGCCGAAAAAGACAACAAATTTAAGGCGCGTTTACTTAATAACATCGGGCAGGCAATCGTGGCCACTAACAGCAAAGGTGTTATCACCTATTGGAATCACGCTGCGGAAGATTTGTACGAAGAAAAGTCGGCCGATGTAATAGGAAAGGAACTCATAAAAATAACGCCGGTTGAGCATCGTGATAATGTAGCCGCCATGTTATTGCAAACGAAAGCCGGTACAGAGTGGATTCAGGAAGTACAGCTGTCTGAAAACCAGCGTCATTCACAAACCATATTAGTAGATGCCGAGCCGATGCTGGACGATCGCGGAATTATTTCGGGGGTGTTATTGATTGCCACCAATGTGACCGAGCAACGACGACTCGAGAGACTACTACAGTCGTCGGCACGGCTGGCGCGCTTGGGGCATTTTGAAATAGACCTTGTTAACAGGTCGGTTCACTGGTCAGATCTTACTAAGGAAATTCATGATGTTCCTCAAGATTACCAACCTGATTTTGAAACAATCCTGCAATTTTATGAAAATCAGTCGCTGTGTACTGTTGAAAAAGCGCTTGGAGATGCAATGCGGAATGGCACCGATTGGGATGTGGAATTGATACTTACAACTGCAAAATTTAGTAAAGTGTGGGTGCGTATGATTGGTGAGGTTGAATGCCAGAACGGGATTCCAACCAGAATCTTTGGAAGTATTCAGGATATCGATGCAAAAAAGCAAGCCGAAATTGAAATGCAAAAAACCCTGATCGAAAAAAAGACGATACTTGAAAGTATTGGAGATGCTTTTTTTGCCGTCGATATGAACTGGATTTTAACCTATTGGAATTCAAATGCTGAAAAGGTACTCAAAAAAAGCAGGGCAGAAGTAATTGGCAGGAGCTTGTGGGACGTATATCCGGAATACCACGGTTCCGAAACTCACGGTCATTATACACGTGCGATGGAGACGCAGAAAATGGTTGAATTTGAAGATTTCTTTTTCTCATTTCAGAAGTGGCTTGAAGTATCTGTTTACCCATCGCAGTTAGGCTTGTCAATTTATTTTAAGGATGTGACCGAAAGGAAACTGACTGAGATCCAAATGATCGAGTTGAACGAAAATCTGCAGGATTACACCACCGACCTAATTTCAATCAACCGCGAGTTGGAACAGTTTTCCTATATAGTTTCACACAATCTTCGGGCCCCGGTAACCAATATTCTGGGGATTGCCGAAGAACTTGGAGACCAGGGCTATGATGAACAGACAAAAAAATTATTTGTCGACTCGCTGAAATTATCGGCTAAAAGGCTTGACGATGTCATTGGCGACCTTAACGACGTGCTGCAGCTGAAGGCAGGTGTAATTGAGAAGAAGGAAACGGTGAATTTATATGCCTTTGTCGATTCCGTACTCGATGGAATAGACCATTTGGTAAAACAGCAAAATGCCAGGATTACGACCAACTTCGCATTGGCACCAGAAATCGTTACCGTGAAACGATACCTGCACAGTATATTTTATAATTTAATAACCAATGGAATCAAATATCGGCAACAATCGATCGCGCCCGTGATTACTATAACCAGTGCAAAGGTTAAGGACGGTATCGAATTTAGTTTTAGCGATAATGGTATAGGATTGGACATTAGTCGGAAACGAAAAGAAATCTTTGGTATGTATCAGCGCTTCCATTCGCATGTCGAAGGAAAGGGTATCGGATTGTTTATGGTCAAAACTCAGGTAGAAATTTTAGGAGGTTCGGTTGACGTAGAAAGTACGTTGAATGAAGGAACGACTTTTAAAATATTTATCCCGTCCAAATCAATCACTACGACACCATCCTAATCGCTGATCAGGAAGTCTCTGTCGGTGTGACTGGCCCAATCATTAGAAATAACATATTGAAGTGACTTTTTCAAATTTGTGATCGTATGAGGCTTGACAATATAACACGTTGCCCCGGCCGATTTTGCCTTTGAGACTGATACTTTGTCGGCACTGGTCGAAAATGCGATCGTAGGAATATTTTTGAGCATTTTATTCTGTGTTACCACTTCGATTACGTCATAACCGGAAATTTTCGGCATATTCAAATCGACGAAAATGACTGAAGGTACTTGTGCAAATTCCTCAAGGTGACGGATTAAATGTTCGCCGCTGCTAAACAGTCGAATCTCGATATCCAGCGACTTGGCCGCATAGAGGAATATCGTCAGATCATCTGAATCATCGTCGACGTAAAACAGTACTTTTGCCATTGGGTCTCGGTCTACTTTTAAATGTAAGATAAGACACACGGCTTTCCAAATTTTATTTACGAAATTCAGCCCCCGATGTAACTATTTAGAATTAATGTGAGAACTTCGCTTCATTAATTACCTCACACTTGAGTTGGCCTTTTCAGGAATCACACCCGATGCTCACCACGGCAAAGTTTTCAGAATCAATTGTGTAGCATCTGTAAAAGGCGCTCATCGCGATTATAAACATCATTATAAAAGGCGGTGAGTCCGTCGGCATCAGCCCAGGCCGTAAAATAACCGATGTAAACAGGAATTGGTTTCTTCAACACATACGAACTCTCACTTGCGGCATTCATTCGCAAATCAACTTCTTCGGGAGTCCAGCCGGCTTCATCGGCCATCAACTTTATGGCGAGTTCACGCGCTTTTTCGACGCGAATACACCCATGACTGAATGCACGCTGATCTTGGTTAAACAAACTTTTGGCAGGCGTATCGTGCAGGTAGATATTGTTGGAGTTTGGAAACATGAACTTCACCAGTCCTAGACTATTCGAATTTCCCGGCCGCTGGCGCACCATATTGTTATGCCATTCCATATTGTGCTGCGCAAGATAATTGGGGTTTTTGGCGATTGCGGGTTTTATCTCGTTTTCGAGAATGCTTTTTGGAACGTTCCAATACGGACTAAACACGATGTAGCTGAGCTCGCCGCTAAAAACCACCGTCTCATGAATTTGTTTTCCCACGACGACGCGCGACGAAAATACCGCATTGCCCTTCTCAACTACGTGCATCATAAACGAAGGAATATTCACCGCTATCACGCGCGGGGCAGCGCTTATATCCGGACTGATCCAACGGCAGCGTTCCATATTCACGGTAATCGTTTTGATCCTTTCCTGTACAGGAATGTTGAGGTATTCGATCAGCGTGCGGTCAATCACAACGGTCCCCGTTCGATGATGTTTTTCATAAAACTTTGCAATTCCATCTTCTAACGATTTATCAAAAATGTTACTGTTTGATGTCTCCAGTAAATATCCTTCGCTGAATAGGCGAGCGCGGATCTGGTTAATCACAAGCGATGAATCGCCCGGATTAATTTTTTTATTTTTCGGTATTGAATCGATGCGGTCCCAGCCGCCATTTTCGGCTATTTGGCGGTATTTCCGAAGCGCAGTACGCAAATTGTAGTATTGCGCGAATCGCATCGGTTGCGAATTCATAAGACGTCCGGGATTGGCGACCAGTGAGTCCAGCAACGTAGAATACGAGATTTTTTGACGGGGCAAAAACCATTTTGTCTCAGTACTTAAAGCGGGATCGAGCCCTTTCAAAACGTGATCGGTATAAAAAAAGTAGAGACAGCTCAATAACAGTTCGGATGAAAGCGAAGGTTCGACTGTATAATAAATGATGCGTTCGAATTTACTGCGGTAGGGCACACTGACTACAATTCCGTCGTTGGTCATATTAAGAGCCTGGTCGTATAATACTCCCGCGAATTCAATTTTACCGGACGAATCGAACCAAATATGCTCAGGTCGCGATCTGTATAAATTTTTTACTTCGTCTTTCTGGTTCAAAAACAATGGATGTTGGTCGAAAAACGCGTCAATCAACGTCGTATCGATTATTTCCAGGTCGTAATGAACCGGGGTATTGGGATGCAGGATCTGGGACTGCGGCTTCTTTTCTTTGCAGGAAGACAGGCAAAGCACCAGCAAAATCAACGAGGAAAGTACGCGCATCTAAAATAATTTATTTACAACTGATTAATTAACAGATATAAAGCAGATATGATCGGTGAATAACATACTTTTGCCGCCAATTTAAGAATAGCCCTACAATTAGCGGAATAACATTATTATCAATACCACATTCAAACCTATGAAAAAATTATTACTTATTTGTTTATTGTTACCCTTGTCTGTATTTGCTCAATTACCGCTTGCCGGCAGTTATCTTGTGGGCGCCGGTCAGCCAGCACCGTTTAATACGTTGACCAATGCCGTAAACAGAATTAATTCGGTTGGGGTCAGTTCTCCGGTTACGTTCTTACTTAACGATGCTACTTACAACGTGGCATCAGGCGAAACATTTCCTATTCGGATTACCAATTACCAGGGAAGTTCTGCCACCAATACACTTACTATCCGGCCAAACGTTGGTAAGACAGTTACTATCTCAGCAGGAGAAAACGCTATGGGATGGATGGGCGTTCCTGCAACGATCCAGCTCGACGGTGCCGACAATGTCATTGTTAACGGTAGTACTACAGCAGGAGGTACAACTCGAAATTTGACAATAAACAACAGTAACGGTGTAGATTATGCCAGTCGCACGGCCATTTGGGTTTCGTCCAACGGTGCAAATGCGGCCAATAATATATCGGTTTTGAATGCAAATATTTCAATGACCAATGTCAATGGAACATACCTGATTTATTGCGGAATTTTTGCCGGCGGCAACACGGTCGACTCCAGTAACGGTCTGATGGGCGTCGGGGCTACGGCGGCCAATTCCGCACTGACGTTTCAGAATAATGTGTTTACCAATGTTCGTCATGGGATAATCATCAAAGGCGGCGATACTGCCGGCCTTGCAACTAACGGAGTTCAAATCGTGAATAATATCTGGGGAAGTACCGTAGCGGCACAAAAGCCGGTGAGGGCAATCAGTCTTGTAAGTGTGAACAATTTCAATATCATTGCCAATACAATTTCTGGCGTATTACAGCCTTCTTACCACGGTATGTTAGGCGGTATTGAGGTTGAGAACGGCAACAATTTTACGATAAAGAACAATATTCTCAACGATTTGTTGATGACCAATAATTCGAATTTTGGCAATGGTATTTATTTTAAAGGGATCGTGACCAACGGCGTAATTTCCGAAAATAAACTAAGCAATATCAAGAATACAGGCGGCGGAATCATACGCGGGATTGCGGTGGAAATTGACCCTTTGTATTCCGCTAATCTTACTATAGCAAATAATTTCATCAGCGATGTAGCGTCAAACGGGACAACCACCAATACCGGATACGGATTGCAAATCCTCAGTGGTCGAAATATCAAGGTTTATCATAACTCCATTTCGATGAACACTGCGCAGGCGGGCACATCGGCGGCAATGTTTGTGGGATCAGGCAGCGAATTCGACGTGCGAAATAATATCTTGCACAATACGGGTACCGCCACCAGATTTGCGCTACATTCGCAGGTCAACGCATCGGCGTACACTTTTCTCAACAATAACAATTATTTTTCATCACCCATAGGCCGGCTTGGATCGGCCGATTACGCGACATTGGCCAACTGGAAATCCGCCACCGGAAAAGATCAGGCATCGATTTCAGTAAATCCGGTTTTTACTTCGTTATCCGATCTGCACTTGCCAACAGGTACCAATGCTGCGCTTGATAATAAAGGAAGCGCAATTGCCGCTGTAACTACCGATATTGATGGAACGACGCGAAGTCTCTCTACACCCGACATCGGTGCCGACGAGTTCAGTTCGCAGGTAATGGCAGCCGAGCCCGCGACACAGGCGACGGGCGTTAGCTTTGCCAACATCACATCGACATCCTTTACAATAAATTGGACTAGTGGAGCTGGAACTCGCCGCCTCGTGGTGGTTCGCGCGGGAACAGCGGTGAATGCAGATCCGACCGACGCGGCCGCATATACTCCTTCAACAACATTCGGAAATGGCTCCCAAATCGGATCCGGAAATTATGTTGTGTATGCCAATACCGGAAGTTCGGTCACGATTTCTAACCTGTTGCCCGCTACATCCTATCACGTGGCTGTTTACGAATATAACGGTACCGCGGGAGCCGAAAATTACCGACTGACGCCGGCACGTGGAAACAGGACAACTCTGAATTCGTTAATGGGATGGCAGGTTGCAGCAATTAATACCGCGCAAAGTATAACTTTCGATACCACTGTTAGTAATGTAAATCAGGGTGTCTTCAATGGTAGCGGTTTTAAAACGGCACCTGTCGAGGGACAACTGAACTCTAACGCCTGGTCGGTGACGGGTCTTGCTGACGGAAATGTAAATTTCAATTCCAACATGACAACTGAAAATTCGGCGAAGGGAATCTCGAATGGCGGTGTCGCGGCGGGCGGGATCTATGGTTTTCAGGTATCGGCAAATAATTATGCCCTTGGGCTTCAGCCTGACGCCGACGACTTTATACCCGGATCGGTTGTATTGCGTACGCAGAACCAGACAGGTTCCACGATCACATCGCTGAGCGTCGGTTACAAAGTTTATGTCTATAACGATCAGCCGGGTGCGGGTAACTTCACCTTTAGCCATTCGGGAAATAACTTGGCCTTTACCGCGATTCCTGAAATTGACGTGGTTTCTGATGCTGCCCCCGATGGCAATCCGTCATGGAAAGCAAATTTCCGAGTGGTCACCATCACCGGGCTGAACATACCGGCTAACAGCTACTATTATCTGCGTTGGTCGACCGATGCAATTTCGGGAGCTACATTCGATGAATTTGCGCTGGATGATATTACCCTTTCGGCAAACCCATCCACCAATTTTGCGAATTTCAGCGGAACGGCGGCGAATTTTATAGTACACGGAAACACAGCGCTTACAGGTGCTACCACAGTAGAAAACCTGACGTTGAACAATGGAAAATTATCAATTAACGGCCAAACATTGACTATTGCAGGCCCGGTCAACAATATCATGGCAGGCGGATTGCGTGGCAGTGCGACATCAAATGTGACGCTGACAGGTAGTACTTCGCGCTCATTGAGCTTCGACCAGGCGGCAGGCGCCAACGTGTTAAACAATTTCAGTATCCCTTTTGGCACCTCGAAGACGATAGCTGTTCAGAATCCGATAATTATTAACGGCTCGCTGACGGTTGCACTTGATCAAACCCTTAATATGGGAACCAATGCGCTAACCGGAACATTGAATGGTATCACCATAAATGGTACGCTGCAAACACAAAACACTTCACCGCTACCGCTGCCATCGGGTAAGGTGTGGGCAGGAAATGGCTCGGTCGTTTATAATGCCCTGACGCAACAACGGGTTGTGGCAGGTACTTACAACGGACTCTCCGTATCATCACCGGGCGGCGGTATTGCAAGCGGAGACATCACCGTCAACGGACCGCTTATACTTCCTGTTTCAAATCCGTCTGCTACAGTAGGAGCACTCGATATGGGAACTTTCACGCTTTTAATGGGACCGAATGCAGTGAACTCGGGAATTGGCGACGTAAGCGGAGTCGTACGTCGTGATATCATAGCCCCTTATGTTGTTTATACATTCGGCCATCAGGACACATCCATAACATTTCCCAATATTGGAACGCTTCCCACAACCATGAGTTTGAAAATTTCGCTGGGTATTGCTCCGGCATGGAAACCGACTGCAGTGAAGAGAATGTATGATTTAATTCAGACGGGAGCCGCAGATACCAAAGCGGTGATTAAGTCACATTATCTCGATTCGGAACTAAACGGAAATGATGAAAATAAACTGGTCGACTGGGCACGTATCGTAGGGCCGCCATCATCCACGCTGGAACAGGGCCGCTCCAACTTCGACGCCATTAATAATTATGTAGAACTGATGAATGTAAACATCGGATTATATTTCCAAAATACTTTCGGAAAAGTTTCACTTACCATGGCTGCATCAGAAGCTGAGGTGCTTACTTGGAACGGGAGTACAAGCAACTCATGGACTACGGCGGCCAACTGGACTCCGAATGCTACACCGTCTGATGATACGGCTGTCATTATACCCGACGCTGCAACAACTACCAATGATCCGATCTTTAACGAACTGGTAACCATTAAGTCACTGAATATTGAAACAGGTGGCGTGATCAACGCGCCGGCACTATCGGTCGTTACAATCAAAGGAGCAGGTGGTGCGTGGATCAATAACGGGCAATTAAATGCAGTCGCGGGCTCAACTGTTGTATTCACCAATGCCGATGCCACCATTGCCGGTACGACTCAATTCAGTAATTTGACGATAGCACAAAATGCGACATTGCGACCCGCGACAGGCAGTACAATGCGAATCGGAAAAAGTTTGACAATTAACGGATCATTATTGGCGGGTATTTTTCACAATACCGTTGAATATACAGGAACAAATCAAACGGTGGCATTGACAAACACTAATTTGAATGCTTATCACAACCTTACGATTAGCGGTACCGGTGCATTATTCCCGACATCGCTGAACATCAAAGGTGATTTGATTCTGAACCAGACGGTTGATTTTTCCGGGAAATCATTAACAATGAACGGTCAGGATGAACAAATAATTGGCGGAAGCGCTTTGTCCGATTTCAATAATCTAATCATCGATAAACCCACCGGCGATGTTACTCTTCAGGCAAGTGCATCGGTAAGCGGACTGCTGACGATGAACGGAGGAAATCTGTTGCTTGGCAGCAATAACCTTACGGTAAACAGCAATGCAATTGCGGGTGCTTTTAGCGCCTCGCGCATGATCATCATTGATGGCGAAGGCGAGCTGCGCAGAAAGTTCACGGGGCCCGGCACATATCTTTATCCGATTGGTGAAAATACCGGAAACAGCAATTATACGCCAATATCGGTTACGATCGCGGGCAGTAATTTTGCGAATGCCTACGTAGGTGTTCGCGTGGTTGATGCAATTCATCCCGCAAATGGCAGTACTTCTAATAATCTCAGCCGATATTGGCAAGTGCGTCAGTCAGGTATTTCGAATGCAGTCGCCAATATTTCGGCTACTTACATTTTGCCTGACCTTACCGGTGAGCAGGCGACTGTTAGCGCTGCGGTATTAGCAGGCACATTTGATCAGCAAACGAATCCGTGGGTGAAGTATCAGCCATTGGAAAACCAAAATGTGGCGATAAACGATATCCCGCTTGAAAACGGACAGCTTACAGCGATCAGTGGTATTAAAACCGCGGTTTTTTCAGCATCCGTATCCGGACAAGGAATTTATTGTGAAAATTCAGGTGAAGTCCTTACGGCTGTGACAAACAATGGCGACATGCCCTTTACCTATTCGTGGAGCAACGGAATGGGAACTGCGGTCACGGCAACTCCTCCGTCAACCATTGGAACGGCCGAATATACAGTGATTATTAAAGATGCAAATGGCCTGATCGCGCAGGCAACTGCAAGTATTGAAACGGTAGCCGAAGCGATAGCGGGATCCCTGTCGGCCAATCAGG
>JADMKR010000203.1:6229-15121 GCA_015478765.1 Flavobacterium sp. | reverse complement strand
ACCTCTTTGCGAAATTCACAGCGGATGACGTCAAATTTTTATGAATTTGCCGCTCCCGGCCTCGGCTTTTACAATGTAGATTCCGACGGGCAGGCCAGCGACGTTAATCCTACTACCGGTTAATCTCTCAGCATGCACTTTTCTGCCGGTGAAATCGAATATTTCGAACATCTGCCCCCACATAGATCCCGTATGGTCGATGTTTAACTCATCACTGACCGGGTTCGGGTATATTTTCCATGAATTATGGATCGGGCTTGGATGCTCGGCCGTGCTTAAGGCAGTAAAGTTAAACACAACACTCACAGGCAAATGATCTGAAGTTGTATTATAGTAGTTGGCGACCGATTGCGCTACAGCCACGTCTTGGGCGGCACTGACAAAACTGCTGTCGAGTTCGTCGCTGATAATCACGTTTTCAATGATTGGATGTACTCCCCAGTACGTATTTACATCGGTAATGTCGGCTGTCACACCGGTGTAATTGGCATCATCGTCCATAAAATTTTTGTATGGGGAATCGGTGCACTGGCAGGCAGAGCTGGTGGTTCCGTGCAGGTAGTCATTAAAGTCCCCTATGACGACCACATTTTCTGTGCTAAAATCCGATCCGTCAAGAATGGTTTTTAGTGCATGGGAAGCACCCATTCTCCGAGCATAACTCGAGACCTGGCCATCCTCGGCTTTAGCATGGATATTTACCAGGTAAATCGAAATAGTACTATTTTCCGTAATCAGATCTAGATTATACACGGCGGGAAATCGGCCATTCGACCAATTATAAGTGTACGATCCGCCCTGTGCGGGAATACCGGAACTCAATTGAAAAGAATTGAGAAACTGTACTTTCGACTTCTTATAAATAATTCCCTGTCTCTGGTTGCATTCCCCGGTGTCGGCCGGTACGATGGCTCCGCCCCATTGGTCACTTCCCAAAAGCGAAACCAGTGTAGCTATTGACGGATTAAAATTGGTGTTAGACACTTCCTGTAAACAAAACACATCAGAATCCATTGCCAACATTGCCGCAACCACGTTGTTGAGTTGAAGGCTCTCATTGTCAGGCCCGTTTTGAGCGCAGCCGAGCCACTCGGTATTCCAGTTGGTAATTTTAAAAACCATGTCGGAATCTGCATTACTGGGCACCACACCGGTAACTTTGACATTTTTGATTTCCCACGTGGCATTCTGCGTGTCACTGCTGATATATCGAAAAGCAATTCTTGACGTTTCCGACTGTGCTAATTCGGGAATTATCAATTCGCCCGACGGTATATATTGCCAGGCAACGGGCACAATGTGATTTACGTTGTCTATTTCAATCCATTGCGTGGTAGTAGGATCGCCTGTGTACGCTGCGGTCGCATATACTTTATACCATCCTTCGGCCACGCCCACATTCAGTACCAAAGCGTTTCCACGGGTGTGACTGAACGAGAGCCGTACATTGTCGGCACCAGAGAGATTCATCATCGGACTGATTAGCCAGTCTTCATTTGCCTGACTTGTTCCACCCGTATATCCGCTACAAACAGCGCCGTACTGCGGATTAAAATACCAATTTTGCACACCGGCTACGCTGGCCGTTGTGAACGAATTAAAACTACCCTGAGTGAGCAAACTCTGATTCAGAATCGTAGTTTGAGCAGTAGCGCAAAAAGAAAAGCTGACAAAAACCCATATCGATAACCGCGACAGTATCCCCATTCAGTTTGAATAATAGAAGAATTAAAATATAAACCATCCGGCGCAAACATACGAAAAAGCGGCTGATGTCGGCTACAACACCATGACCACAATGGTTTGCAGATACAATCGGAAGCCGATACTATTATATTTCTTTTCCCAAAGTCCGCACTCCAGATAATCAAATCGTACAATAATACACGGCAAATCCGTAAAGCGTGTTCTTACGGCACCACCTAAATTTGATGCTTTTTAAATTCAGATTTATGAAAACATACCACATCAATCAAACCGACCAGGGTTGGGAAGGCCGCACCGAAAAAGGAGAGCGCGCGTCATTTGTGAGCCAGACCAAAGAAGATGCCCTGCAACGAATAATAGAAATCGCCAAAAATCACTCCGAACCTGTATCCGTCCGCGTTCACAAAATGGACGGCGAGATCCAGGAAGAACGCACATATCCCGGCTCGGCCGATCCTAAAATCAGCGAAGGATAAATTGAATTTCTTTTTGAGCGTTCCCTGCGGGCCGGGCTTTCGGCTGCACACGGTGCCTGCCTTTATCCCTAACGCAAACTCACGGTACCACAGCGACCCGAACTGCGAATCGAATCCTGCAGCTGTTACTTTCCCAAGTCTAACTCTTCACCTGACGGAAAGTCAAATTGATCCTCGGCAGTATCGCCTTGGCAGTTTTAGGAACCTGATGCTCCCAGTAGCTGTTGGTGCTGCCCGCCATCAACAAGAATGAACCGTGATGCAACGGAATTTCGACCATCGGCACATCTTTCCTAAATTTATGCCGCAACCGGAATAATCGGGTCTCGCCAAAGGTCACCGAGGCAATTTGCGGATCCAGCCCCGATTTATTGGTTTTGTCGCTGTGCCATGCAACACTGTCCTGCCCTGATCGGTACAGATTCAGCAGTACGGCATTGAACTGCAGACGGGTTTCGGCTTCGACCCTATTTCGAACTGATTTGAGATCGTCCGTTAACGGATTTGTTTGGTTTGCTGAAGCGGATATATCTTCATCCTGATGCCACGAAATCATTCGCGGTGCGGTGACCACCTTATCGTACATCGGCATCTCATATTCGCGCCACGTCGTCTTCTCCAGTAATGTCTGGTAGTAATAATCCGATTCTTCTTTATTGAAAAAATTATCGATCAGCATCACGTCAGCATCCGGCAAATCGAATTCGGTTTTGCCTGTTGTTCCTGCCATAAACAGATCGATGTCGTTAAATAAAGTCATCTGTATTTTTTTGATATTCTTAAATAAACGCCTGGCTGCTAGCCACTCATTTTAAACCTCGGCAAGTTAATCTCATGTTCCTGCGGATAGGGCGCTCTTTGCGTACTGCTCACATCCTCGCGAATTTGTTGCTGTGCCTGAAAACGTTTTTCATCGGTTGACGAATAACGCGGATCCGGAATAAAAGGCATTTTGGCCATCTTCGAAATGGTAATGGTGGGAAAATGATAATCAACCTCAACCTGGCCCAACAACAAATAGCAGCCGCCGCCCTGAAATGGATACTTTTGCAGGCAATCGGCGAAATGCGCGGTATCGAAGAACTCGCCTTCGCTATCGATCCAGGTGCCAAAATACATATCACCCATTTTGGTGGGAACCTGCTTTCGCGAAATAAGATATGCCAGCATCCTGACAGTTTTCTTGTGGTGTTTCACCAAATCCTTTGCCATCACATCACCCCGAAAAGACGTCTGCAATAAATTGAACGGCGTTACCGATACCGGAAAACTCAACAATTCGATTTCATCAAAAGCATCCTCAAAGGGGGAACGCGGCAACATCGGCAGTTTATATTCCCTGACCGGTTCCTGCAACAACATCAGGTTTCGGTTATCAGGCCTGAAATTCACCATAATCATCCTTGCTATCACCAACAATTCGTTCTTTGTTTTACCGGTAAATCGGAAAGCACCAATGAAAATCAGCGCCTGCAAACTTTCAATACCAATGGGAATACGATTGATAAAATCCTCAAGCGAACAAAAATCGCCGTTCTCTTCCCGCTCCAACACTATGGATTCGGCAATTCTTGACTCCACACTTTTTAGATGCTGAAAACCGAGATAAATATTTTTGCCATACAACGTAGTCTGATACTCGCTTTTGTTCACACACGGATTGTGGATAATGCCTCCCGACATGCGCGCTTCGTGAATATAGACTTCGGTGCGATAAAATCCCCCGAAATTATTGATCACCGCCGTCATGAACTCCAGCGGATAATAGGCCTTTAAATACAAACTCTGGTAACTTTCCACCGCATACGAAGCCGAGTGCGCCTTGCAGAAGGAATAGCCGGCAAACGACTCTATCTGCCGGTATATTTCCTGGCTAAGCTGAAGCGGATGGCCTTTCCGGGCACAACACTCAAAAAAATTGTCCTTTACTTTCTGCAAAGCCGACTTGGAACGCCCTTTGCCACTCATCGCCCGACGCAATATATCGCCATCCGACGCCGGAACGCCCGCATAATGCAGGGCAATTTTGATTACATCTTCCTGATAAACCATAATTCCGTAAGTCTCGCCCAACTGTTGCTCAAAAACCGGATGGAAATACTCAAACTTATCGGGGTAATTATGCCTGAAGATATATTCCTTCATCATCCCCGACTGTGCCACGCCGGGCCGTATGATCGAAGACGCCGCCACCAACACTTTGTAGGTATCGCATTTGAGTCGGCGTAACAAGCCCCGCATCGCCGGACTTTCGATATAAAAGCAGCCGATTGTTTTTCCGCGGCCCAGAAACTCATTGCATTTTGCCTCGTCTTTTGATATCGATGTATCGCGGATGTTTACATCAATACCCTGATTCTTCTTGATGAGTTTCACCGAATCGTCGATATGGCCAATCCCGCGCTGGCTCAGGATATCAAATTTATCAAAACCGATTTCCTCGGCCACATGCATGTCAAATTGCACTATCGGAAAGCCTTTGGGCGGCATTTCCAAAGCAGTGAAATTGGTGATGGGTTCTTCCGAAATCAAAATTCCACACGAATGCATGCTGCGCATGTTCGGATATTTTTCAAGCATTTTGCCGTATTCCTGCACCTTTGCCACGACATGATTTTTATCGTGCCTGGCCATCGGATTTTTCGCCAGCGCATCGAGTTCTTCCTTGGGCAGACCAAAAACTTTCCCCACTTCCCGAAAGATGGAACGATACTTAAATTCGACATTGGTTCCGCAAAAAGCGACATGATCGGCGCCGTATTTATCGAAAATGTACCGCAGCATGATGTCGCGCTCCTTCCACGACCAGTCGATATCGAAATCGGGCGGCGTTTTTCGGTTCAGGTTCAGAAAACGCTCGAAGTACAAATCGAGTTCAATCGGGCAAATATCGGTAATGCCCAGGCAATATGCGATAATGCTGTTGGCACCACTCCCCCTTCCTATGTGCAGAAATCCGCGGCTAATGCTGTATCGGACAATATCCCACGTAATCAGGAAATAGCCACTGAATCCCAATTCATCGATCACTTTCAATTCTTTTTGAATACGCGCTTTTGCCTTGGAATCATTGTCGCCATATCGCCATAACATGCCCTCATAAGCAAGACGGGTAAGCAATGTGAGATCGGTTTGGCTATTTTGGGTGAAATACTTTTTATTCTTGGGGGTTTTAAAATCAAAATCGAAATTACATTGGTTGATGACGGTTTCAGTATTGTTGATGATTTGCGGATAATCGGCAAATTTCCCCGCCAGTTGCTGAATCGGAATCATTATTTCCGAAGGTCGGCAATGATCTTTCGTCGAAAGTTTGGACCCGATGATGTTCCGGTCGATTGCACGCAAAACCCGATGCAGATTGAATTCTTTTTTAGTGCGGAAAGTCACCGGTTGCAGGATCACCATTTTCCCAATCCGGTTTTTCCAATCCTGATTGTACAATTTGGTGAGCTGATCCGGCCGGATTCCGATATATTCATTTTCTTTTAAATGATCGGGAACATCCTCCATGGCGTAAATGACGGCCACATTATTGAAACCTGGCGCCTGAGCCGGAAATGGCATGCCTTCAAAATTATGTTTGGTCACCAATCGGTTCATCTCGGCAAGGCCTTCGCGATTTTTGGCAAGGCCAATGAAATGAAGTTTATTATCGGAACGAAATTCAACCCCAATCAATGGTTTTATATTCGCCTGACTGCATGCCTTGATAAATTCGTAAGTGCCGGTGACGGTATTTATATCGGTTAGCGCCATCGCCTCCACCCCGCATGCGGCGGCCTGTTGCACGAGATCCTGCAACGGAATGGTGCCGTAACGAAGCGAGTGGAAAGAATGGCAATTGAGATACATGATTACAGGTTTTCATAGTAAAATTGGCCTTTGGCCGGATCCAGCACTTTCGGAACCTGGGTTTTGGATTTCAGCACGGCGCCCGCACATCGGGTGACAGCGTTGAATCCGTAGCGCTTCTTCATCCTGTCCATCGCCTGATAGAGCTGCATCATCTCGACCGTATCTTCAAACAGGTTGATTTGGTAAGTTCCGCGTACGAGTCCGCTGAAACGCAAACCTACCAACCGAACCCGCATCCGGCGATTGTAAAGTTTATCGAACAAGCTCAGGACATATTTGCCCAACACATGATCGCAGGAAGTGTATGCGACTTTCATCTGCGTATTTTCGGTATCGAAATTCGAGTATCGGATCTTTACGGTTACAGTAGATACCAACCATTCCTCCGACCGCAGCTGAAACGCCAACTGTTCGGTCATTCCCAACAGCAATGATTTAATTTTGGGGATATCGATGGTATCCTGCATATAGGTGTGTTCGGATGAGATCGATTTTCTCTCGGTGTAAGGTTCGACCGGATTGTTGTCGATGCCGTTAGCTTTTTTCCACAATTCGATGCCGTTTTTGCCAATCATCTTTTGCAGATACAACAATGGCATCTCCGAAAGCGTGCGGATGTCGCGTATCCCGATTCGGGACAAAAGATTGAAAGTCGCCTCGCCCACCATCGGTATTTTCCGAATGGACAACGGATTGAGAAATGGCTTCACCATCGCTTCGGGGATTTCGAGATTGCCTTTGGGTTTGCCCTCGCCGGTAGCAATCTTGGAAACGGTTTTGTTTACCGATAGCGCGAAACTTATGGGCAGGCCGGTTTCTTTGGTGATGGTCTGGGTAAGTTCGTTGGTCCATTTGTAACAGCCGTAAAACTTGTCCATTCCGGTGATGTCAAGATAAAATTCATCAATGCTCGCTTTTTCGACGACCGGAGTCCTTTCTTCAATGATTTGCGTCACTTCGCGGGATTTATTCGAAAATAGTTCCATATCGCCTTTGATCACTTTGGCTTGCGGACAAAGTTGTAATGCCATCCGAATAGGCATGGCCGAACGTACCCCAAAATACCGCGCTTCATAAGAACAGGACGCCACCACGCCACGTTCACCGCCGCCTACTATCAACGGAATGCCGTTTAATTGCGAGTTTTGCAACCTTACACAAGAGACAAAAAAAGTGTCTAAATCCATATGTACAATGGCACGTTTCATTGGGTTGTAAATTTTTAAAAGAATTATTTTACAAAATTAGGATGATTTATACCAAAGGTTATTATATTTGTTGTGACGAATTATCCCATTAACATATGTCACTATTCTCGGACAATATCAAATACCTGCGTGCCAGGAAGAATGCTTCCCAACGTGAAGTGGCCGAAGGTTTGCAAATTTCCCGCGATCGGTATGCTAAATACGAAGACGGGAAAAACTCTCCGCCTCCTGAAATATTGCTGATGATTTCGCGGTATTTCCACATCAGCATCGATTTATTGTTATCGGTTGATTTGACCAAAATTCCTACGGGCGATTTGCTTAAATTGGGTGACAATCGGATTTTACTGCCGATAACGGTAGACCGCAACGGCGACAATTACATCGAAATCATTCCTCACAAAGCGCGTGCGGGTTATCTTACGGGCTATGCCGATCCCGAGTTCATTGAAAATCTGCCGCAAATCTCACTGCCGTTTTTGGGATCGGGTAAGTTTCGTGCTTTTCCCATTGGCGGCGACTCGATGCCTCCGCATGACGATCAGGCGTACATTGTGGGCCGATATGTTGAAAACCTAGGCGAAGTAAGGAAAGATAAAACCTACATCCTGATTACGGTCAGCGAAGGAATGACCTATAAGCGCATCAGTGAAAAAAGCAAGGATGCGATCACGGTGGAGTCGGATAATATAATTTACAATCCGTATTCGATCAAACTTTCGGATATTGTCGAAATTTGGGAATATGCGGCTCATATCGGGCGGAACGACAGCAAACCCGAACTGACCGAAACCGAGAGCGTCACCGGAATGTTTATGGAATTAAAACGTGACATTAATGAAATCCGAAAAAAAATTGAATAAAATCATTACACATCCCAATCCTTAAATTCATTAATTTCACTGCTATGAATCAGGATATCCAATCTTACAATGATCTGCAAAATCCCGACGACCAGATGATTTGCAAGCGGCTGGCTAGGGTTATAAATAGCAAACTCACAGATGCGGAAGGCAAAATATGGCATGCGCATCCGGTCTGGTTTTTAGATGGCAATCCGATCGTTGGTTACAGCAAACAAAAAGCCGGCATTCGGCTGATGTTTTGGAGCGGCGCCGATTTTGACGAACCCAAGCTCCATATCCACGGTCAGAAATTTAAAGACGCATCCATATTCTATCAACATGTCAGCGAAGTCGAGCAAGCCGATTTAGAACGTTGGCTTCAGAAATCGGCCGATATACAATGGGATTATAAAAATCTCGTCAGGCGAAAAGGCAAACTTGAAAAAATCACAAAATCTCTATAATGAAAATAACGACCGAACATAACCAACGGATGGCGCAAATGACCTTTGCATCGGTGTTCCCACATTATGTAGCCAAAGTCGAGAAAAAAGGCCGATCCAAAGAGGAACTTTACCAGGTAATCGAATGGCTGACAGGATTCGATCAAAAGCAAATACACCAGTTGATCGACGAGAAAGTAACTTTTGACACCTTTTTCAACCGTGCGCAATTAAACCCGAATGCCAATAAAATCACAGGCGTCATCTGCGGATACAGAATAGAAGAAATCGACAATCCGCTCACCCAACAGGTACGTTATCTCGATAAATTGGTCGACGAACTCGCAAAGGGCAG